>JBEEGY010000285.1:0-2630 GCA_041167145.1 Verrucomicrobiota bacterium | reverse complement strand
CCAGCGAAGCGATGCGGATAGACGCGCTTAACGCAGATTTCCTTCGCATTAGGTTGTGACTGAAGGATGTCCATAACTTCGGTTATGTATTCCTCTAACGGCATCGCGTTGGGATCGCTGGCTTGCTGGTCGCCCATGAGCGTGGTCTGAACGTACGGCGGGATGAGCTCGAGCACTTCCACGTTTGTCGACTTGAGTTGGTAACGCAGCGATTGCGTGTAGGAATGGATGGCGGCTTTGGTCGCGCAATAAGTGGGCGTCATGGCCAACGGGACAAAGGCCAGACCGGACGAAACATTCATGATCGTGGCGCGCGATTGTGTTCGGAGTGACGGCAACAACGCGGCCGTGAGCCGGATCGGACCGAGCAGGTTGGTCGTAACGGTCGCCTCGGCATCGGGCAAATAGTTCGGCGCCTCGAGCAGATTTTCGGGCTTCATGATCCCAGCGTTGTTGATGAGCACGTTGAACGACGGGTAATCCTTTGTCACTTTCTCGGCGAACGACTGGATGCTTTTCGGATCAGACACGTCGAGTGTGAGCGATTTCATCCCGGGGTTCGCTGCCGTGGTTTCGTCGAGCGCTTTCTGGCCGCGGCCGGAAATGATGACTTGATTGCCGAGGCCATGGAAAGCTTCCGCTAACCCGCGTCCGATGCCTGAGCCACCGCCGGTAATTAAGATGGTGTTGTCTTTGGTCTTCATTGTTGCTTCACCCTCACCTTAATCCTCTCCCGAGCAAGGGAGAGGCGGACCAAATGCCTGTGTCGAACTATCGGCGTTAGCCGTGTTATCCGCGGTTAATAAACCTCACCGGGCAGTGGCAAGTGACCTGTGACAACAATCAATCGTTCGCGGAACTAGCATTCGACCGTCACGCGAAGAAAAGTCGCAGGTATTGATGTTCGATTCGGCTCGGTACTTTTATTTTGGGAATCGAACAATTTCTCCAGTTCTTTCTGAAGATCGGTCGCGCGGCCGTTTTTTTCGGCGGCTTCGAACGCGTTCATGGTCGGGCCGTAATATTTTCTGAACTCATCAACGAATGCTGACGGTGTGCCGGGATAATTGAATGTAAACGTGTCGCGCTCGAACGAGATTTTATCGGCCGGGACGCCGGCGCCGGCGAATCGATCGAGCACGTTGCTCTCGATGCCCCACGTCATCGGACTAACGAATCCTTCCGGAGGCGGTGGAGTGTAGGCCGAGCTGATCCTTAAAATCTGCGCCACCAAAGTCGGATCGTTCGGGATCCAGTTGCCCATCACGATCTTTCCTCCCGGTTTCGTGACCCGGACCATTTCTTTGGCAACATCGACCGGCTTCGGGGCGAACATCGCGCCGAAGATGCTAATGACGAGATCGAATGTTTTATCCGGCAATGCGGCCAGGTTGGTCGCGTCGCCTTCCTTGAATTTCAGGTTCGTTAGGCCTTGTTCTGCCGCGCGTTTGTTCCCGGCTTCCACCAGATTGCGCGCGATATCGACGCCGAGCACGTCGGCCCCGGTCTTGGCCGCGGGAATCGCGGTCGTGCCATCGCCGCATCCGAGATCGAGGACACGCGTGTCTTTTCTTATTCCGATCCGTTGCACAAGCGCTTCGCCGCTTTCGCGCATGGCCGCGGCAATTTGAGTAAAGTCGCCTTTCTCCCAAAGCGCCTGGTTTGGATTCATGATCGACACCGTCGACCAGCGAAGTGCTGTTTTCCAGTCCGACGAACCAAGCGACCTGATCGCACCAGCTCTCCATCATAAGCGGCTTATGATGCGGGCAAATCGCACCGCTAATCGATTAGAGTTCGCTTCAGCGAGACCCAAAGATCCGAGCTCTCCACGGCGAGTCTTCGACCGGACTGGCAATTCCGAGGCGGACTTCTCGGAATTGCTTGATCAGGCCGAAGTCACTTCGGCAGTATCACGGGCGACTATTATTATTATTATGAAAGCTCTCCTCCTCGCTTCCCTTGTCGGCGCGGCGACCGCCGCACCATCGGTCACCTTATATCATATGTTCCATGAAACGGGCGGCAACGGCCGCTACGAGATGCAGGTGCTTCCGGACAGCAACGGCACGGTTGTAACCCTCGATCGTGAATCCGGCACCGTGCGCTACATCTATGGTCCGGGATCGAACGTGCCGTTCGCGCAATGGGCAGTTGAATTCAAACCGGGAGCTTCCATCGGGCAGGTCCCGCCGCCCGAACATCGCTGACCAGCGTTAAGAGTTACAGGGCAAGCTGGCAGGCTCCCTTGCGGGATCTCGTGGTCAGTTTTCTCTTACTTGTCGCTGCTGAGTTTTTGGAAACGTGGATCGTTGCGGAGCGGGTCCCAGGTCGGATTGATCCGGAGGTCCCCGGGAGTTTCACCATTCGGAATTTCGAGAAGATGGGGCAAAGCGGCAATGGCGGAATCGATATCGCCAAATTGGGCCTGGATTACAGCCAGACTACTTTCAGCGAAAGGTTTGGATAAAGCATCGGTGGCGTAATCAGCAACAGCCTGTCGCGCCTGCGCCAACGCCTTGTCTTTTTCGCCAAGGGACGCAGACGCCAGGGCACGGTAGCATGGCAGCTGCCGCGCATCGACCGGGACAACCGCGTCGGGCGTTGGTTTGAAGGCCGCGACCGCACGC
>JBEEGY010000284.1:0-2647 GCA_041167145.1 Verrucomicrobiota bacterium | reverse complement strand
CGTTGCCCACATGGTCGGAATGCGCGTGCGTCACTAAAATCAAATCGACTTGTTTCAAATTCGCCAGGTCATCTTTGCCATTTGGGTTCTTGGGATTCGTGATCCAGGGATCGATGACGAGCACCTTTCCCGAGGGCGTAACGATTTTGAAAGCAGATTGACCGAACCAGGTGAGTTGGGTTTGCGAGGCCATGTTGTCACCAAAGCAAAAATGTAATGACGAGCAAGTCTTTCGGTAGGGCGAGACTCTGTCGAGCCGACGAATTCCACGGCTCCGCGGAGCGTCGCCCTACCGGCAAAGGATTGTTTGTACCACGGGGCCCCCAAGATCGCTTTTGCATGACGAATAACTGTAGCGGCGGTCGGCGCCTGTCCTGAGCGAAGCCGAAGGAACCGCCGAATCTATGGTTTCGGCGCTCGCAGAGCGCCGCTACAGGATGCAAGATCGACATATGAATCACGACGACGCGCACAAACACATCTCCGCGATCGATCCGCGCATTGCCGAACTGATCGCGCGCTCGCGTCGCTACGATGTAACGCCGTCACTTTCGGTTCGTCCATTCGACGCACTGGCCGAATCGATCGCTTACCAGCAACTAAGCGGGAAAGCTGCCGCCACGATTTGGGGCCGGGTGCGCGCGCTTTATCCGAAGAAGAAATATCTCGATCCCAAACTCGTCCTGGCCACGCCCGACGAAAAATTGCGTGCCGCCGGCTTATCGCGTGCAAAAGTCGCCGCGCTCAAAGATCTGGCCGCGAAAACAATCGAGGGCGTTGTGCCATCAGTGCGCGCGCTCGCAAAGATGACCGACGAAGAAATTATCGAGCGCTTGATCGCTGTGCGGGGCATCGGCCGTTGGACGGTCGAAATGCTTCTTCTCTTCGATCTCGGCCGGCCGGATGTCTGGCCGATCAATGATTACGGCGTGCGCAAAGGTTTCGCGAAGATCTTCGGAAAACGAAAGCTGCCTACGCCGAAGCAGCTGATGAAACTCGGAAAAAAATTCCAACCGTATCGATCCGTGGCGGCCTGGTATTGCTGGCGCGCGCTCGACGCGCCGGAAAAGAGTAATCGATTCGATTGAATTGCGTTGAATCGTTAAAGCGTTGAACGGTTAAAGCGGCGGGACCGCTTCATCGCTTTAACTCTTAAACGCTTCAACGTGTGCCCTAAGCCGCATTGACTTTTCGGTCTCAGTTGCCTACCACGCCAGCTTATGGCGACGATTCACATTACCCGCGGCACGACCAGTCAGGGGACGTTTTCAGAAGAAGAAGTACGGGAGGGACTTCGCACAGGGCGCTTCATCTTGACCGATCTCGGTTGGAAAGAAGGAATGCCCACCTGGGAACCGCTTTCGAGGTGGCCCGAGTTCGCCACCGGGGCGCCGCCGCCATCCGAGGCAAGCTCGACAATTCCACCTGCGGTGATAGCGCCAGCAGCCGACACGCCCGCGGCGCGAAGCGGTTTGCCGTGGGAGAATCGGCAGGGGCGGCCCATATTCAGCGCATTCATTGAGACGCTGCAAATGGTTTTGAGCCGGCCAACCGTTGCTTTTACCGCCATGCGCCGGGAAGGCGGCCTGACCGATCCACTTCTCTATGTTCTAATCGGCGGCACGTTCGGGCTCCTCATCTATTTCCTTTATAATTTTCTTTTCCAATCACTCGGTGTTTTCGTGGATCGGAGCAATCCCATGACGCACCTCGGCATCCTGGGAATCTGGTGGATATTTCTCCTCATTCTGGCGCCGGTCTTCATTGTTATCGGCGTTTTCATTAACGCCGCGATCGTTCACTTGTGTTTGATGCTCGTCGGCGGAGCAAAACAGTCGTTTGAAACAACGTTCCGCGTGATTTGTTTCGCGGCCGGCTCCGTCGGTCCGCTGCTTGTCGTGCCATTTTGCGGTGGGCTGATTGCCGGCGTCTGGACAATTGTTCTGGAATGCATCGGCCTGGCGCGCGCACACGAAACCGACACGGGTCGCGCCGTCCTTGCTGTTCTCCTGCCACTGGTTATTTGCTGTGGCGGTGTATTCCTGCTCATCATGCTCGGCGCGTTCGGCGCAGCCAGCCTGATGTCGAATCATTAAACGCCAGAAATGCAATTCTCTCGCCGTGCCCTTGCTGCGGGTGAAATCAATCACGAGTTATTGTGGTTGGGCGTTTCGCTCGGTTCGCTCCTTTGCGCGGCTGTTTGGTTCGCGCTCGGTCTGCCGTGGCCGACATGCGTGTTTCACGATCTCACCGGCTTGCCATGTGTCACGTGCGGCGCAACGAGATGCTCGATCGCGTTTTTTCACGGACACTTGTTCACAGCATGGGCCTGGAACCCTTTTGCTTTTTGCGCGCTGTGCGCGATCACGCTCTTCGATGTCTACGCACTGATTGTTCTGGTCTCGGGTGCCCCCCGGCTTCGAATTATCCTAACCACGGAACGATCGAGTCAAGTTACGCGATTTGTAGTTATTGCCGGCCTGGCTCTAAACTGGATCTCCCTTCTTTCTCACTCGCGAAAGTTCTCCTGAGGGTAGCGGCGGGCGATGGAGGTCAACTCGCGAAAGCTTTCGGAGTCAATCGCCCCTACCTGGCCGTCCCACATCATCGAGAGGCGCGCCGCGATGTTCCTCGATGAACTGGCTCG
>JBEEGY010000283.1:0-3287 GCA_041167145.1 Verrucomicrobiota bacterium | reverse complement strand
CTGGGACGCAGTGGGCAAGCGCTACAGCGCTTGAGTTTCCTGCTGTGCTGTGCAAAGCGCCGCCATAAGCGGCGCGCGTTACCTTGCGATGGATGTTGGAAGTGAGCACGCGGTTCCGATCGAACGCGCCGACCGGTTCTTTTTATTGGTTGGCGGCGCCCTCTGCGCTGTAGCGGCGGTGTTGCCATTGATCTGGCGTTTGCTTCAACCGCTCGCTGTCACACCGTGGGAGGCACAGATCGCCATGGAAGGCGTTCGTTTTAGCGCGGGCCTGCCGCTGTATGAGCAGGGACATGCCACACATCTCTATGGACCGTTGCTCAGTGTCGTGCTCGGACTCATCTTCAAGGTAGCCGGGTTGAGCTTGGTTGCCGCCCGGGCCATTTTTTCAGTTGCCGGAATAGGATTGGCGTTGCTGCTTGCATTAGTTGCGTGCCGCACGAGATCGCGCGAATCGGTTCTTCTCGCTTCGCTTTTTTTCCTCGCGCTTGGATGGCGCACGAATTTCGTTTTCTATTCTACCCAACCCGATTGCCTGGCCGCCTTGTTTGCCATTGTCGGCTTGCTTGTTTGGATTAAAGGAAAACGGGCGCTTTCGCGTTTCGTCTTAGGGCTGGCGCTCCTGCTCTGCGCAATGCTCTTCAAGCAAACAAGCGCGGCTTTTTCGCTTATCCCTCTGGTGCACATATTACTGTGGGAGCGCCCGCTCGAACCGCGCAAACTTTTCGCAGCGATGATCCCACCCATTTTCTTGCTCCTGGCTCTCCTCACGATCGCCTTTGCCTGGCCGCAACTTTTTGCCGGCTTAGTGATCGCGCCGGCGAGGTTGAAGGTCCACTACGATCAATTTGCTCCAATGTTCGTATATCTTCTGGGCACTTTCCCGCTCTTCTTTCTCGCGCTCTTCCTGTTGCTCGGTTCCGGCCGCGCCGTTGACCGGCGCGAACGTTGGATCATTTCTGCAAATGTCGTTCTCATTCCAATCAGCGTCTGGACTACCATCAAAAGTGGCGGTGGTTTGAACTCGTTGCTTTTCGCCTACCTCGCCATGGCCGCGCTGGTCGCTTCTCAACTCGAACGCATATTCACCAATAAAAAGATCTTAGACGGACGAAGGGTCTTTGGTCTGGTCACTTTCTTTATGGCATTGCTCTGTTCGCTTTTCTTTCAGTACCAAAACTCGCTGTCTGTTCTCTTTCTTCAGCTGGGCGACGACAAATACGAGCGCGTGGTGGCCTTGGCCAGGGAGTTTGGGCCCGGCGTGGTCAGTCCGCAGGATACGACGATTGCCTTTCGCGCCAACGGGTACATCGGGCGGTCGCTTTTTCTGGAGCTTGATCGCCATTCGATTGGTGGCGGGTGGCCTCCGGTTTTGCCCGAGAGCATGAAACAAGAGCTCGCCAACGCGCGCTATATCATCGAGCTGCAATGCTATGTGCCCACGCCAATGTTTCACGACGCCTTGGTCGCGCAGGGATTTGAGCGGGAATCGGTTCCCGCTTTGGAAAGTTCCGCCTATACGCTTTGGGCGCGAAGGAAAAACTGAGCGATGGCTTACCTGAACGAGAATTATCTTAAGCTGCAGGCGGGCTATCTTTTTCCGGAAATCGCCCGTCGTGTGCACGACTTTTGCGACGCGCATCCGGAAGCGGCCAAGAAATTGATTCGCTGCGGCATTGGCGATGTGACCGAGCCGCTGCCGCAGGCCGCGGTCGAAGGGATGAAGCGCGCGGTGGATGAACTCGGTAAGCGCGAGACATTTCGCGGATACGGCCCGGAGCAGGGCTACGAGTTCCTAAGATCGACAATCGCCCAAAGCGATTATCGCGATCGCCGGATGGACATCGCCGATGACGAAATCTTTTTGTCGGACGGTTCGAAATGTGATTGCGGGTACATTCTGGATATTCTCGGCGACCGAAACAAAGTCGCGATCACCGATCCGGTTTATCCCGTTTACGTCGATACGAACGTGATGACCGGGCATACCGGTGCGGCGAAGAAGGATGGCAGCTACGAAGGCATAGTCTATTTGCCGTGCACGGCGGAAAATAATTTCGTTCCGCAACCACCAAAGGAACATGCCGATCTGGTTTACCTTTGTTTTCCAAATAATCCGACCGGCGCGGTCGCATCACGGCAACAATTGCAAGATTGGGTGACGTATGCGCGCGAACATGACGCGATCCTCCTCTTCGATGCGGCATACGAAGCCTACATTTCGGAAGTGGACATTCCGCATTCGATTTTTGAAATCGACGGCGCGCGTGAATGCGCCATCGAGTTGCGCAGTTTTTCCAAGACGGGCGGGTTCACCGGCGTGCGGTGCGGCTTCACGGTCATGCCGAAAACGTTGCTCGCGCGAACTGAATCCGGCAAAAAACTTCCACTGCATCCGCTTTGGCACCGGCGCTGGAGCACGAAAGCAAACAGCGTGAGCTATCCCGTGCAGCGCGGCGCGGAAGCGTTGTATTCGCCGGAAGGCCGCAAACAGGTGCACGCCCTGGTCGATCATTACATGGGCAACGCGAGAATTCTACGCGAAGGCGCAAGCAAAGCGGGATTGCAAGTGTATGGCGGAACGAACGCGCCCTACATTTGGGTCAAAACCCCGGAGGGCGTGACGAGCTGGGAAATGTTCGACCGGATGCTGAACGAACTGAACGTCGTCATCACGCCGGGGAGCGGATTCGGCGCACAGGGCGAAGGTTATTTCCGGATTTCGGCTTTCAATAGCCGCGAAAACGCCGAGGAAGTAGCGCGCCGTTTACATTCGCTTTAGTCACTCCGTTTCACTGAACAAATCCGGGTGCAGCAATTTGTAAATCTGGCACTCCGAAAAACATTTTGGACACACGTAAACCTGTGTCACTAACGCGTCCTCTCCTGATAGCAGGTCGCCGCCCAGGCGTAATCGAAGTGATGCGGATAGCGAGCGTCACACACATCGTCTGACGGGGTCGGCCAATATAACCCGTAAACGATGGGAGCGGTGGTATGTTCCATCTTCGTGTGGTGCACTTCACAGATGGAATTGTCCCAAACGACACGGCTTTCTTGCTCGATTCTAATCAACGGATAAACAGCAAACATATCAGCCGCCATCGCCTCACGATTGCGGTGTTCTCGATCGCTGCGAAATACAATCAACGGAACTAGGTTAAGCGGGCGCTCATCCCTGACGACAATCGTGCATAATTCGCCAACTGGAAGATTTACAAACCAGAGATAACGCTGTTTCCACGGTATTTCGAGAACGTCTGCGCCACTTCGTAAAGTCATATAGG
>JBEEGY010000282.1:0-3154 GCA_041167145.1 Verrucomicrobiota bacterium | reverse complement strand
AAAAAAGAAACGCTGATCATCCGGAAGGGCCTTCTGCACTCCCAGACTCGATTGGGTCGGATCGTAATTGTAGAAGGTATGCGGAACCTGCACGATCCCAATGGCGGGATCAGCGAAAAATCCAACCGTCCGCATAAGAAAATTGCGCTGCGGGATAAAATCGGCGTCGAAAATAGCGAACAAGTCGGCGCTCGTTTTGGTTAGGGCGTGATTGATATTCCCGGCCTTAGCATGCGCGTTGTCGCATCTCGTCAAATAGCCAACGCCCTTTGTATTACAGAACTCCTTGAGCCACGGCCGTCGTCCATCGTCCAGCAACCAGACTTTGAAATTCGGGTAATCCAGGGAAACCGCGCCGGTGATCGTTTTTTCAAGAACTTCGAGCGATTCATCGTAGGTCGGAATATAGACGTCGACCCAAGGCAGGTCTTCCTGCGGCAAGCCGCGAAGTCTTATTTCGTGACAGTCAGCCTCGGCGTGACGGTCGCTGGTCCGCAAGAAAGCGAGGTAAAGAATAAGCGCATCGAACAGCGCGAGACCCTCGATGACGAAACAAGTCCAGACCCATCCGACCTGATACCATTCACCCGTCACGGGTACGACGGTCGTGAAGAGCCGCCAGTTTAGATAGCGGGCGATAACAAGCCATACGACCGCGAACACAAATGTCCGCGCCCACGGGCGAGACAGTGGCAACATCGGCCTAAACACATAGATTGCACCGACGACAAAAATCAACGGCGCTAGCAGCTCAAATGCGGGAAGTGCTTCGGCTTCCATGTTATTTGGCAACTAAGCCATTGAGCTCCGCCTGTCGATCGTCGCGGAAATTCATCCCGGCCAGGGTGTTAAGCAGCCGGTCTGCGAAGCCAAACCCGGCGCGTTGGAATCGGACTTCGGCCATACGGCCAATATTGCAAAAACTATTGTGTTCCGCGTCGAAGTTGTCCTGGAGTAATTCGACTTCAACGGCAATGCTGGTCGATATCGGACGGACAATCTGCGCGGCGAGGAGGCGGTCGTCCGTCCGGGCCGCGGAGCCCAGCACTTGGCGGACCCTGCCTTGTTTCCAATCGTCACTCCCGATCAGCCGAACCGCGGCACTATCGCCCCCCTTGATCCGTTCGAATTCTCGCTCTGGAAGGTCCACCACAACAAATCGGTGTGCACAGTCTGCGAGATCAAGAATATTCTGGCCCTCCGTTACCGTTGCCCCCGGGCTCGCCGAGACCGACCAGACTACGTGGTCGGCATGCAGTAAGAGGTCCGAGTGACCGGTTTGATCGAGCCGGTTGCGTTCCTCGACAATTTCGGCGGCAATTTGTGCTTGGCGTGACAGCTGTTGCAGCATTTCTGTTTCGAGTTCTTGACGGCGTAAGACGAGCCGATCGCGTTGCTGCTGCGAGTACGGCACATCGTTTGCGCCGTCCCGAAGGAATATTCCAGCTTGCGCCGAACTCCGCTCAATTTTAAATCTTTCAATCTTCGCGTTGGCCAGTTCACATCGCGTCACATTTGCCTCCTGGGTTGCGAATGCTTCCGCAGTGCGAATTTGCGACGCGTAGCCGGACTTAGCCAATTGCTCCATGCGTGATCCCACGTCACGGCGCTGATTGACTTCGGCGAGGCAACCGGTCTTTTCGGCTTCGGCCTCGGCAATCTCTTGGCCAATGCGCTCGACCATCCCCGATTGATAAGAATTCGTCCGGGTTTCAAGTTCGCCATCCAGTTTAGCGACCTCAGCGAGTTGCCGTTTTGCAAGATCGGCGCGGTCCTTTGCAACCGCACGCTGCTGCTCTAGGTCAAGAAGGTGCCGGCGATCAGGGGAGAGCGTTTCGGTGAGGTTCACAGTGATGGTGCGTTCGATAATGTCGCCCTTTCGGGGAAGGTCTCTAGAGAGACGCCCGGCCATTGGTGCAGCAACACGAACAAGTTCCGCATTGACGAACGCGGTCGGCGCTATGCGATAGGCGACATGGGGAAAGAAAGCCCACGCACTGACTCCGATCAACGTCATTGCGAGAAAAAGCCGAGCACGCCGGTTGCGAACAAGACGTTCGACGGTGGAGGAAATTGACGCCATGACGATATCCGATGTTTTGCCAAGCGCGAAGTCCGCGGAATCCCAAACCCAGAAGTCGGGGGAGCGACATTGATGCGCTTGAGACATCCTCACAGGCTGTGGTTACGAAGCAGTCGGCGCGATCAAGACAATCGAACATTATATCGATACTAAGTTAATGAAAGCGCAAGGAGACCTGCTGTCCTTTGCGATGTCCGCTTTACCAGCAAGCTCACGTCGCGCAGCACGAACGCTACGTCCGAAAAGTGCCTGGCGACGCGGAATGAGTAACTCACACAACTGAGGCTTTTCTTTTTAAAAAAAGCTGAAGATTTTGTATACGAACCAGGACCACCGGTCCGCAAGGAAGTCCGCTTAAAGATTTGACTACCCCACCCCTACCAACGCGGCAGAAAATAAATCACCCGATTTCTTACTGGAGCTGACCCGGCCTTTTCCGACGGTCGGCAAGTATCGGATGCAGCAATCGTTTTCGCCGCGTACGGTCGGCAGCCAGGACCCGATCGGATTTCTCACGCTGGAAACTTTGGTTCTCGGAAAAAAACCTGTGACTGAGTGTGGTACCGGTCCGCGGGGCGCCGGCTTGCTAGGCATTGACCTACCCCCCACCCCGAGCCATGTACCTCACCTTTATGCTAGCTCAGGGCGATCATGCTGTGATCACCATCAATTACAACGACGGAAGCGCGAGCGATCATATCGCCCTGCAGCATATCGATCACATAAAATACTAAAGGTCAGACACGACTTCCTCGATGCTCTCTACCGCGGCTTGCGGAATATTGAAGATCAGATAGCGGTCTATGCCGTTTACCGAAAAGTACCATTTGTCCGTTAAATTGGATCGTTAAGACGGAAAATGACCATTTAACAATCAAAGTCGTGGTCAGCCAGGATTATTCGCATCCGTCCCAATTTCTAAGCGTCGCCCCGCTGGCCTGCTCGTCTGTCGTGATGGTCAGCACGGGTCCTCTCAACTCCGTTGAATTTAGGCTGTTCAATGAGTGAAGCTGGGACGTTTTTACAGGAACTGGAGGACGCGGTCTCGCGAGGATCCAACGAAAGCCGGTT
>JBEEGY010000281.1:0-4134 GCA_041167145.1 Verrucomicrobiota bacterium | reverse complement strand
CTCCAACCGCGTTCACGCGCGGAGTTTCGCGTTTCGATTCATCGCGCGTCTTTGCGGCCCGGATTCCGTGCCCGCCAACCAACCATTGTGGCCCGCTTTAGCGGCGCCGCATCACCCGCATTTAAATCCATGAATTTCAAAAAACTTATTAATGAAAAATCTTTTAATTACCGCAGCTGCGGTGCTCACCATTGCGAGCGCCGCCTTTGCCGAGGAGGCCGTCACACCAACGGCTTCTCCCAACTCAGCCAGCACGGCTGAAACTGACCGCGTCGTCGTCCAAAGCGAGGCGCTGGACATCTCACGAGAACAGATTGTTCCAAGCCTCGGAGCCACCCGTTACACCGTCGGCCCCGACCGGCTGGATTCGCAGGCCCAAGGCGAAAACGCATCGTTCAACCAAACCATTCTGCGCTTCCCTGGCGTGGCGCAGGATTCATTTGGCCAACTGCACGTCCGCGGCGAGCACGCCAACCTGCAATACCGCATCGACGACGTGCTCCTGCCGGAAAGCATTCCGGGTTTCGGCCAGGAACTCGAGACGCGTTTCGCCGATAATATCTCGCTCATCACGGGCGCGCTGCCGGCGCAGTTCGGTTTTCGCAACACCGGCGTAATCGACATCCACACGAAAAGCGGAGCCGCGTTCCAACAAAGCGAAGCGTCCATTTACATCGGAAGTTTCGACACGATCAAGCCGAGCTTCGAACTCGGAAACGTTACGGGGAAACTCAGCTCTTACGTCTCGGCCAGTTATTTGCACAGCGGCATCGGCATTGAGAATCCGACGGGCAGCAGCAACCCGATCCACGACAACACCGATCAGTACAAGTTGTTCGGCTATTTCTCCTACATCTTTGATGAAACGAGCCGCCTGACGCTGCTCCTGAGCGGCAACCACAGCGATTTCCAGATCCCGAATAACCCCGGGCAAGCGGGCGCATTCACCGACATGGGTAGATCGGATTTCGATTCCTCGAAACTCAACGAAAACCAGACCGAACAATCCTCCTACATGATCGTGACCTACCAGAAGCAGATGGACGATTTCAGCATGCAGGCGTCCGTCTTCACACGGTACAGTTCCGTGTTGTTCCGCCCGGATGAGGTCGGCGATTTGATTTTTAACGGCGTGGCTTCACGCGTGGATCGCGACATTGTCTCGAACGGGATCGAGTTCGATTCGAGCTACAAGCTGAATGACCAAAACACGATCCGCGGCGGTTTTCTTTTCAGCGAGCAGCACGCCACCGTCGGGACGGCCACGCTCGTGTTTCCCGTCGATGCCAATGGCACTCAGACAAGCGATGAGCCGGTGCGGATCGTCGATAACAGCCAAAAATATGGCTACTTTTACGGCTTCTATTTACAGGACGAATGGAAACCGTTCGAGCAACTCACGATCAATTTCGGCGGGCGGCTCGATTTTGTGAATGCGTTTTCAAATGAAAACCAACTCAGTCCGCGACTGAACATCGTTTACGAACCGGTCAAAGGCACTGTCATTCACGGCGGCTATGCGCGCTACTTCACGCCACCGCCCTTGGAGAATGTCGATCAAACCACGATTGCGAAATTCGCCGGCACAACCAACGAGTCGGCTGTCACCCAAAACTCTCCCGTTACCTCGGAAAGGGCGCATTACTTCGATGTCGGCGTAACGCAGAAAATCGCCGAAGGATTCAACGTCGGAATCGACGGTTTCTACAAGAGTTCGCACTCGACGCTGGATGAAGGTCAGTTCGGCCAGGCGCTTATTCTCTCCTCTTTCAACTACAAGCGCGGCGAAATCTACGGCGGCGAAATTACTTCCAGTTACGATCACGGTCCGTTCTCGGCCTATGTGAATGCCGGCTACGAATGGGCACGCGGAACCCAGGTCAGTTCCGGGCAATTTCTCTTCGATCCGGATGAGCTGGCTTACATCAGCAACCACTGGGTCTTCCTCGACCACGATCAGCGTTTCACCGGCTCTGCGGGCGTTTCCTATACTTGGAACGACTGGAAGGCCGCGATCGATGGCCTTTACGGGAACGGTTTGCGCCGCGGATTTGCCAACACGATGAAGAACCGCCCTTACGAGACGTTTAATCTCAGCCTCCAACGCCGGTTCAAGATTAGCGAAAAGAGGTCCCTGATGGTGCGGTTCGATGTCGTGAATTTATTGGACAAGACTTATCAACTGCGTGACGGCAGTGGCATCGGTGTCGGGGCGCCACAATTCGGCCAGCGTCGCGGATTCTACGGCACGGTCGCTTTCGATTTCTAAGACTCCATTTGGCCTTTATTCGTCAGCCGCTGGAGCCAGGGTCCGAACCCCTTCTCCGGTTTTTCCTCGGCAGCGACGGATTAGCCACCATGAAAACGGCAACCGAAATCGCCAATCATCCCAAGGCGCGCCTGCATCGGGAAATCGTCACGATTCTGCGCGCTTCGGGCAGCATCAAAGGCGCGGAGCAGACCTGGGCTCGTCTTCGGCTCAAACCGCGCCTCTGGAAAAGGATCGCCACTTATGGACTCGGTCTCCCCGAGCGGCAATCGCAGTTAAACAAAATCGCCTTCCCGGATTCCAACGCAGCCGAAGTCGATGTCGCCCTCAAGGCGGGCAACAACTTGCGTCGTCTTCACGACCTGGCCTGCGGACGCTCCTCGGTGGCTACAGATTCCAGGGGGCACCACAAGCAAGGAGCCAAAGGGTTGAAGATCATCCAGCATAGCCGGCTTCAATAGCATCTAGCTGATCACAGGCGACGACTCGTGATCGCGGCATTGCTGAGTCTCGATCGTGACGTGAACGAGCTCAGCATGCT
Source organism: Verrucomicrobiota bacterium (assembly GCA_041167145.1). Lineage (GTDB taxonomy): Bacteria > Verrucomicrobiota > Verrucomicrobiia > Chthoniobacterales > UBA10450 > Palsa-1382. The sequence goes on along the minus strand of JBEEGY010000281.1, from coordinate 1,324 downwards.
CGCGAAGAAGAGCGCGATAGCTGTCGCAGGGCCTGGGTTCATGAGCCACGATGGAAACGATCGCGGCGAATTTGCCGCTGCCCACCTGCCAGACATGCAAATCGGTCACGACCGAATCGCCATCGCTTTCGATCGCGCGCCGAATTTCCTCCGGTAAATCCGAAGTTTTGGGGGTGACATCGAGCAGGATCACACCGGTATCGCGCAAAAGCATGTAAGCCCACGAAAAGACGACGCCGCTGCCAACGATGCCAACAACGGGATCCAGCCAGGCCCAGCCGAAGAACTTGCCCGAGGTCAACGCGCTGATGGCGAGCACGCTTGTGAAAGCGTCCGCGAGGACGTGGATATAAGCCGCGCGCAGATTGAGATCATGATGATGAACGTGTCCCTTTTCAGAGCCGCCACCAAGCGAATGCTGGTGCTGCGGATCATCTTTGAGAAGAAAAGCGCACAACACATTCACGCCAAGGCCCAGCGCCGCGATTCCGATCGCTTCGTTAAAATGAATTGTGAGCGGAGAAAACAGGCGATGGACCGATTCACCCGTCATGGCAAGCGCGATGACCGCCAGCACGATCGCGCTCGAGAACCCTCCCAGCACCCCGATCTTCCCTGTGCCAAAACTGAAACGCGCATCACTTGCGTGCCTGCGCGTGAAATGATAAGCCAGCGCCGCCATCACAAATGCGATCGCATGCGTGCTCATGTGCCAGCCATCGGCCAGGAGCGCCATCGAATTGGAAATGACGCCGACGGTTATTTCCAGCAGCATCATCACAATCGTGATCGCTATCACCGCGCGCGTCCGCCGCTCCGCGCGTGAGAAATCGTGCCCAAAGTCGTGGGAGTGCCGGAACTGGGACTGATCGGACCGGTGCATTAGCTTATTTTACAACATAGCTCCGTCGGACAAGACCCGATGTAGAGGATTGATCAGGATTCGCCCGATTCGAAACGGTAGCCGATACCGGGTTCGGTTTTGATGAGGCGCGGTTTGGTGGAATCGGCTTCGATTTTTTGGCGGAGATGAGTCACGTAAACGCGGAGATATTGGCGATGTTCTTCGGATTTTGGTCCCCAGATTTCGCGGAGGATGTAGCGGTGGGTGAGAACCCGGCCGGAATGGCGGACGAATAACCGGAGCAACGCGTACTCTGTGGCAGTCAGTTTGACTTCGTGTCCGGAGCGGGTGACGACGCCGATGCTGTTGAAGACGGTGGTTTCGAGAAAACTTCAGCCGGAACAGCTCATTACGCATCACTTCGCCTTGAAGGATGTGATGAAGGCTTACGACACTTTCGCGGATGCGACGAATCAGCGG
>JBEEGY010000280.1:0-3646 GCA_041167145.1 Verrucomicrobiota bacterium | reverse complement strand
TAAAATCAGCCGCAAAAAAGCCGAAATGAAAATTGGGGCGGCCGGCAGTCGCCTGTGCGAAGGCCTGATTGAGAAGATTTTTGTCGGGACAACTCCAATAAAAACCATGGTGTAACATCGCAACCGGAGGATGCAGTTCGCTCACAATCCATTGGAACCGGCCCTGCTCCACCGCTTCGATCGATTCAGCGGACAATTGCAGGTCGGCCGACGGATAAGTGTATTCGTCAAATTTAGGATATTCGAACCGCTGCCGGACCACATGGCAATCTTCCAGCGTGAGTTCATATTCCTCCTCGTCCATGTGCGGAAGAAGCCGCTGTCGAAGCGCAGCCTTCACTTCCTGAAAGGCCATGACGGAAAGAGCGACCAGGCCCGGGCCCCCTAATGGGAGTTTGGCCGCTTCGCATGCACGCAGGAATGCCGGAAGAGGCATCGACTCCCCGCCCGGCGCCGCTTTCTCCAGAATCCGCCGCAGACCGCCAGCTACCCGGTTCGCGACAAACGCGTAGGTGTCGCGCCACAAGTCGATCCATGGAGCCGCCTGAACCGCAACCTGATCAATTAAATCCTGACCGACGTGGAAATTGCATTCTCTAAAACACTCTTCGCCAATCGGGTTGGTCGCCGAATATAAAAAACGCTGGTTCTCCTTCGCCGCCGCACCGACTTCATTCAAACTTGAACGCGTTTCATTCAAGATGCGGATCCGTTCCTGGGATTCTCGCGCATTGCTAAACTTTTCCGGGAACGCAGCAATCGATTGGAAGACGGGCAGCCATTTCTCCTGGGCTGTTCCGCGGCGCCATTTTTGCACGTGGTCGCGCAGAACCATAAAGGCGTGGGGCTCGAGCGCCGGAACTTCCAGAGCACAGCGGAGGACATTCTTCGTAACCAGATCGCGGACCGTTTCGGACTGACCATCAAATGCGTGAACGGGAACGCGGCCGTCGCAGCGCTCGACGATCGCGCTCTCTTCCGCACTCAATGCGGTTCTTTCCTGATTTTCGCTATTTACAAAAGCGCCGTTTTCGACCCTCCCATTCGGGTTCAGACGCGGGCATAGTTCGGGAAAGACGTCGGGATCAGCGTTCACGGCCGCAGCGATAGCGTGAGCGGTCCAGCGTTCGAGAAAAACTTCTCGCGCGGCGACGCCCGGTTTGGGCGCGACCTCCAACCGGGACGCTTTTTGACCCGCCCCACCCCAACCGGTGGGTCCGAATTGACTGAATGTGTCGTTCTTTGCCGCGACCCGTTGCAGATAGAGAAGCAGGCTTTGCTCAACTTTTCGCGCCGCATTGTTACGCGGCGGCAACGACGCCAGATCAGATGGAAACCGCTCCAGGTGCGCGGCGAGAAAGTCGCGGACGCCGGGTGCGGAAAAAACGAAATAGCTTTCGAGGAAGGTGCGTGCGGCAGTCAAAAGCGAGGCGCGCGCGGCCGAGACTTCTTCGCCGAGCAGTAAATGAAATTCCTGCTCTGCGGTTTCGGTGGCGCCCGCCGCGGACGCGTAGTTTGAAAAAAATAGAGGCTCCGTTCCCGTTAACTGTGCCGGACGGCGGTTTTTCCGGACTGCCACTCGCAAAGTGTGATAGGCCTCGGTCGAAAGAAGGCGCTCGCGCGACTGAAAGAACCGTTCGACCTCAGCTTTCGCCTTGAGCTGCTCCGCTCGATAAGCAATCAGCTTGCGCGCGCAATCGATCGATCGAGGCGTGGCCAGTTGCTCAATGGATTCGAATGGCACACCGGCCATACGAATTAGAAAAATCGGGGCGACCCCATAAACGGAAGGCACGTGTGAAGAAAACCACACACGCGCGGAGTGACAATTCTTAAATGTCGGGGTCGCGACCGATCGGCCGCGGCCGCGATCAGTTATTCAAGAGCGGCAGGCGAATCGTGAAGGTGGTGCCGACGCCGGGTGTGCTATCGACTTTGATCGAACCACTATGGTCCTCGACCACCTTTTTTGTAATATAAAGGCCCAATCCGGTTCCACTCTTGCCCTGTTTAGTCGTGAAATAGGGATCGAAGATTTTGTTCATTTGCGCGGGCTCAATTCCGGACCCGGAGTCTTCCACCCGGATATCCACGTAAAAATCTCTTTGGTTGCATTCCACGGAGACCGATCCCTTTTTCTCAGCGGAAGCTTGCACCGCGTTGATGATCACGTTTTGAATTGCGCGGTTGATCTGAACAGCGTCGCCCATGAGTGTGCAGGCGTCTTCGCAAATGTTAGCGTGAAGTTCCAAACCGGTTTGGGCCGCGACCCCGCCCACACCCTTGATCACTTCCCGAACAATCGCTGATACCGAAATCGGCTTGTGCGGCGATGCCTCAACGCTGCCATAACTCTGCCACATCGTGAGTAACTCGCGGCAAAGACGAACATTCTGCTCGATAATATTTAATTCTTTGACCGAGGCGGCATTTTCCGCCACGCCTCCATTTTCGGGTTTCTCCAGTTTTTTTGCGAGCAACTGGACATAACCCCACACAATCGTAAGCGGGTTACCAAGATCGTGAACAAATTCGGCGGAAGCCTGACCGAGCGAGGCGAGCCTTTCCTTTTGCGCGAGTTGCTTGAGCAACCGTGCATTCAACTCCTTGATTTCGGCGGACGCATTCTCGCTCGCTCTTTGCAAACGGGTCCGTTCGACATTGCGGCCGATGACCTCGCGCATTTCGCCCGCATCAAATGGCTTGCTAATGTAATCATTGGCGCCCAGCCGGAGCGCCTCTTTTGCCGTCTCCAAGGCACCGAAACCGGTGAGCATGATGACGGATAAATGAGGATCAATCTCGCGGATCTTGCGCAGACCTTCGATTCCGGTCATTCCCGGCATGCGGATGTCCATGACAATCGTGTCAGGTTGTTTTTCCTTGAGAAGCTTGATTCCGGCCTCCACGCAATCGGCCGTTTGCACATTGTAATCCGGCTTTAGCAGCATCCGCAGACTCTCGCGCGGGCCGATTTCATCATCGATAACGAGGATCTTTGGTAGCTCGGTGGCGGCAGTCATGCGGGATTCAGTCGGGGAATGAAGCTAGCTGCGTGCCGAAAACGGATACAATGACAGACGATAAGGCCCAAGGTTAAGGACGGCGACCGGCGGCAGTCTGAAACTATTTTGCTTGGCGTGCAACATGCAACTTGTGAATAAGTAGGCAATTTGGTGAATAAGACCGATTTTAGCACCCAGAAAAGTATAATGACTGGATTTAACGTAGCACTTAGAATGCGCCCTCGTTTTTCGGTGGCGGCATGGTTAAGTAAGTTTTTGGCAACGCCACGAATTTCAGTCATTATTCGACGCAGAGTTACTTTCGCCATGCAACTCTCTTCCTGAAAGCGGCGTAAAAATGATCAAACGCAATCGCGTTGTCGTTACCGGAATGGGCGTTTTGGCGCCAAATGGTATCGGTGTCGATCGCTTCTGGGATTCGCTGCTAGCCGGCCGCAGCGGGATCGGGGCGATTACACTTTTCGACGCCAGTGAGATGAAAAGTCGCATAGCCGGTGAAGTCAAAGACTTCAATCCGCTGGATTACATCGAACCATCCTTAAAACCAAAGCGAATGGCGCGGCATACCCAGTTTGCCTATGCGGCGACCATGATGGCGTTGCGAGACGCCGGTCTGGAAA
>JBEEGY010000279.1:0-5009 GCA_041167145.1 Verrucomicrobiota bacterium | reverse complement strand
AACTCGTGGCGGCCCTGAAGAAGTCGGAGTCCGTCGTCAAAGGTTATAAGCCCGCCCGATAGAAATCGTCGGGCTTCTATTACCCGCATCCGGGTCGGTCCGGTCGGCCTTTCGGCGCTGTCATTTAGAAGGTGCGATGTCTCTTCATGGCACTTTTCGGACATAGCGCGACGTCGGCGTTGAGTCCGGTATGCGCCGCAAAGCGGACGTCGGCCGACCAATCTGAATTTTGGGTTTCGCGCGATGTGACGGACCCATACTCCGCCAATTTCTTTGAAATGATTCATGAATTGCGGCCTCTCACGAAAACGATTGACCAATTCAGGTTCGACAACGACCAAAGCTGCGTTGTGTATTAATCGCCTGAGGAGGACAGCTAGCCGCCTTTGCGGTTGCGTTGAGTTTGCGTTCAGGACGCGCGACCGTTCTTCCATTTCGCATTGAGCGCCATCATCTTGTCGAAGTGATCCATGTCGTTCAAGCCGGGGGTTCCTGATGACCAGTTTCCAATGCCGTTCATGCTCTCGATATGGCTATTCATGATCGTTTCAAATTGGTCGCGAACGATCTCGGCATCGTAGTGTCCACGAGCAACCCCAATTGCTATCGATTCGAAGTAGTTAAACAAGCTGTTTAAATCGACGGCACACCGCGCTGCATTGGCGTGCAAACTTCCATTATTATAAGCAATCGACAGGCGGCGAGTGATCCGATCTAGCACTGGGTCAATGTCGTACCGTTCGCATGCGGCAAGCGTTCTGGTGATCTTTGCGTCTTCCTTGGTGGATAAAACCTGATAAACGGCAAACACCAGAAGGCCAGCGGTCAAAGCACAGTAAGCAGCATTTGAGAGAGCGCCGATTGCGGTCCACGCGGTGCTATCCAAACCCCAGAATGTGTTTTGACCGCTGGGCTTCCACGGGAAGTACATCAGCGGCAACACAATGAATATCCACACAGCCAAAATAAGTAGGCCGGTCACCGCAATTTTCTGATCTGTGCATTTCACGGCCAGTACTCTCTGCAATGGAGCAAGCGGTTTTTCAATCTGACTAAGCGGAGGAAGTATGTTTGAGTCGCCGCGCCTGTCGGCGTTTTGTAGTTGCGTGGCGTGATGGGGTATTTGCGATGAACTGCGCCGTCTTATCGACGAGAAAATAAGCGCCGTGATCGGCCTATGATGATCCAATCGGTGACCTAGGTGGCTTTTTTTCTGTCGGAATTCCCGCCGCGTCGGTTCTGGTCGCAGTAATTTCAGGAAGGACAACGTTCTCTAAGCTTGGATTTTCTGGATCACCGTGCATGCCGATCATCATGTGTGCTTTAAAAGTAGTTGTTCTCGATACAAAGCTATCTGGCTCGCCAAATACCATATTGGCGATCTGGCTTTGCTTGATCCCGAATGAATTGAAAAGAGCGATGTAGGCACTGCGGCCGATAAAGTCGACGGCGTGAGAAATCTCGAATTCCGGCGATTGTTTTCGAATATCAACCTCAATTTCCTCTCTGGTGTCGCCGTGCATTATTCCGTTTCTGATCCGGAATAGGTCGCGTTGCCTTTCGGGTGCCACCTTAATTCGATTGAGAAGATCCTCGATTGCTTGCTTCGGGAAAGGACGATGCTGCGAAACAGCAGCGCACTTTGGACAGTAAAGCTCGCCGTGGCAGACCTGACACTTGTCCGCCACTAGCTCCTTGCCCTTGGTAAACTCGGATAGCAACTCCAGCACAAACCAGAAATACTGGAATTGATCTTCCGGCACCATGGAGCGGGCTGCCGCGGCGTACCAACGTAGAGCAGTCCTCAGTTTGTTGACATGCGGCGTGCGCTCTATCTCTTGGACGGTTAAGAAATATTCCTCCTTCAAATCTGGCCACCGATCGGTTTGATCATCGTGCCCGTAAGCAAATTGCTCTCTGACTTCTACCCCAGGACTCCAGTCCGTAACGAAGCGCTTTCGCGATATCCGGAAACCCGAGCCGGTTGTGAAGCTGAGCAGGTGCAGAACTTCTCTTATCTTGGTAAGTGCGAGTTTTTCGGCGGTATTGATGTCATCGGCCAATACAACAATTTGCGCAGCAAGCGATTCATTGGGTAGATCGATATGTGAAACGTTGCTAACAGTCACCTCGGCGTCGCCGATTTGAATCTTGACAGGAGGCGCGTCTACCGGAAATTGCAGCCTCGATTCAATCCTGTAATCAGCGAGCCATTTTTTCATTTATTTACTGCGGGTGAAAGGCTTGGTTTACTGCGGCAAATGCCATCGGCATCAAGTCAGTGCCAAGAACCATAGGCTTGCATCAGGCCCCCGATTAGCGCCATCAAAAGCCCGGCATAGCCAAACACTTCGTATCTGCGATCGATTTGCTTTTCCTTCTCGTCAACCTCCTCAGTGATGAGGTACGTGACGCCTTCCGACCGCACGCGAAAGGGCATTCCGTAACGAAACAAGATCAAGAATCCGAAGAGACTAACCAAGACCCCCAACACGCTCGCATTCATGGATGACTCACTCTCCGGCAGGGCCGATCAATTTCTGTTAATCGTCCGATGATCCGTCGAAACTGCCCATTCGCCGGCGATTTGCGCGATAGCATCCAAGCGCAACTGCAGGGCGAGTGCAAGGGGGGAAAGCTGTTGTCGAGAAAGACGGCAAGAATTTCACCGCGAACGTCATTGGATCGATCAAAGAAGCGCGCAAGCGGAACGTGAGGGTTATCTGACAACCAAGGGGATTAGCCATCAAGCAACTCCATCAATTGCGATCATATAATGACCTACCAAGCCGGCCCCTTGGCCCAACTCTATTCCGTTGAAGCTGATCATGGCCTCGGGTTTTCCTTTTACAATCGGAGTAACGTAAGAATACAGATGGAAGCCATCTCGGGTGGCGCTGCCGATTGACAGGCTTCCGCCAACGTCACCCTGATCTTCCTCAATTAGAACTTCCGCAGCGCATTTTGGAATGCGAGCGGTCCTGTTGTATTTGTCTCCTTGCTCACGGATCTCGTCTATTTTTCGGATCAAACGTGCTGCGCCGGTTCCGAACGAAACTACCAGACGGTTATCTTTTGGCAGGGTCTCTTCAATTTGCATTTCAAATGTGGATGACGTCAATCGCGGCCTTAATTCATAAATTGCGAAACGATTAAGAATGGGACACCAACCAAAAATCGCAGCGGCAAAACTACCGTATTCTCCGTTCGAACTCCCCAATACGTCTTTTGAAAACCGTTGCGCCAAAGGACGCCGGACTCGGAATTAGGCCGGGACCCGGCATCGTGATGTCCGCTTTGTTGCGCTTAACGGACTCAAGTCAGACATCGCGCCATGTCCGAAAAGTGCCATGACCGGACATCGCGATTATTCGATCACCTCGTCAACCCGGGTAAGCAAGATCGGAGAAATCGTGACGTCGGGTTACGGAGTAACGAAATTATCGACCGCTGGAACGACTTTGGCGTTCACGAAATGGATCGAAAGGTTTATGCTGTCGCGAGGAAGCCAAAGGCATGCCAAGCGGCGCTTTTCAGTTGGGCAAGCTGATGGCCATGGCATTTAATGCCGCTTAGAACTGCACATTTTATTGCCGCTAGATAATCCCCGGTTGGGCCTATTCTGGCTCTAGCCGGCCGCACATAGCTTTCTCGTTTTTTTAAAGGAGTACATCATGCGCACATGGTTTCGTTGGGTAGTCCTCGTGGTGTTCGCGTCGCTATCCGTCACTTCCGTTGCTTTCGCGGTCGACGAGCAGACAACAGCTGCCAAGAAGCAGCCAACTTATCCGTCCAAAAAAACCTCAGCCGCAAAGACCAAATCTTTGAAGGCTTTGGCTGCCATACCAGCCGCAAAGCCTCACCGTATCCTCATTCAAGTCGATCAGAATGATCCGGCGGTGATGAATCTCGCGCTTAATAATGCGACCAATCTGATCGATTATTATCGCGCCAAACACGTAGACATAAAAGTCGACCTGGTCACCTACGGCCCGGGTCTACACATGCTGCGCGACGATACTTCGCCGGTGAAGGATCGGATCAAGCAATTAAAGGATTATGCATTCCCCAGCACGGTTCAGTTTTCCGCGTGCAACAACACCAAGGAGAACATGGAGAAAAAAGAGGGTAAGCCCATCACCCTTGTCTCCGAAGCCGTCATCGTACCAGCAGGCGTTGTTCACTTGACGGAACTGCAAGAGAAAGGCTGGACTTACCTCCGACCGTAACACAGGTTTGCGGAAGGTCGTCAGACCAACCTGCTTTATCGTTTGCCGGATGATGTCTTGTCGGTTGTCCGCGCCCATTTGCATGCGGTGCCGATTTTGTTGCGGACGACGTCCCATCCGTCGATCTGGAACATCGCTTCGTGGGAGGAACTCGCTCGGTCGGCCACGTTGATCTTTAGGCGTGCACCGTCCGGCAGTGACTGGAGAAAGGAGACTGGATCGTCCTTGTAGGTCGCGGTCTTTCCATCCGAGGACAAGATCCACTGCAGCCCAACCGCGGGATGGTCATTGACCTGAAAATCGACACGAAGTTCACTGCTGCGCGTCGCAGTCCAGCTTCCGTCGGTGCGAATTACGAGCTCGGTGTGCTGTCCACGACAGCGAACCGCGAGAGTGCTGGGCGCATCCTTTACCCGCGACGTTGATCGTATCGACGCGGTCACGAGCGGGCTGTAATCGACGGGCGATGTCGTTTCGCTGATGACCCAATTCGTTCCGGTTGGCCGTACGGCCGTTTTGGGGGAGACGTCCGGTTGGATCGCCCCGGTCGGCGCCTCCGTGGACCCTGGTGGTTCCCGCGGGTTCGTTCCGACAGTGGCCTTCGGCGGGCTATTGGATCTTTCAGCCGAAGGAATTCCATCAGGCGTTTCCAATGTACCGGTTTGAGCGGGTGGCGAAACCCGCTCTGAAGAACCTTCCGGTAATGCTGCACTGGCAGGTGGTTCCGTCCGAGTGGCCTCGGACGGAGTTTTTGGCGTCGCGGGTCCGGCCGGCGTTTCG
>JBEEGY010000278.1:0-6954 GCA_041167145.1 Verrucomicrobiota bacterium | reverse complement strand
TGATAGAGTCAATTCAAAGCCAGGGCTGACAGCATTTCAGAAAGAACTTGCCAGCACGCGCTGGGGCAATTGAAAGTTGCACCCTACAGCGATGGCCGAGATTATTTCTGCAGGAGTCCATCGGCCGCGCAACGTCGATTGGAAGCGCGCCGCCGGTTTGCTTTACGGCGATTGGGGCACAAGCAAGGCCTACGTTATCGGTCTGGCCTTCGTCGCCGCCGGTTTCGCGTCACTGCCGATCATTCTCGCAGTCTCGATTCTGACCGCCATCGTTGCTTACAACTACATCATTGTTTGCGCGCACTTTCCCGACGGGGGCGGCGTCTATTCGGCCGCGCGCAGTCAGAGTCGGTTTTTGGCATCGGTTGGGGCGCTGTTGCTCATCGCCAATTTCATCGTCACGGCCGCGTTGAGCGGCTGGGCTGCGGCTAGTTACCTCGGCGTCCCGACGCAATACGCACCCGTCGCCGCCATGATCGTCATCGTGATAGTAGGCATCATCAATTACTTCGGTCCGAAACACAGCGGAAGTGTGTCCATCTATTTGGCGGTGCCGGCGATTTTGGTCGTTTTCGCAATCATCGCGTTCAGCATTCCGCATCTTAACGTTACCCACCTCGAACCGCGTCACGAAGATTTGGGGAACACGTGGATCGCATTTGTCGGGGTGATCCTGGCGCTCAGCGGCGTGGAAGCCATCGCCAACATCACCGGGGTGATGAAATTAGATCCCGACTCCACGCCGGAAACGCCCAAAGTCAGACGCACGGCAACGAAGGCGATATTGCCGGTCGCGATTGAAGTTGTCGCCGGGACGGCCCTCATCGGTTGGGCGATGCTTTCGCTCTCGAAATCGTTCGGCCCAGAGCTTGCCGCGCATAAAGAAGACATGCTGCGTTTTGTCGGCCAACATTATGCGACGCTCGCGGCGGGCCCATGGTTTGGGCAGGCGTTTTCGTGGTTTGTCGGCATTGTCTTCGGCCTTTTGCTCATCAGCGCGGTCAACACTGCGGTGGTCGCATTGATCGGTGTCATTTACATGATGGCTCAGGATGGCGAAATGCCGCAGCAATTCGCGCGGCTCAACAAGTATGGGGTGCCCAAGGTTCCGTTGATCGTCGCTGTCGTTATTCCGATTCTGATTCTGGCACTGACGCAACAATTCGAAGCACTGGCCGGGCTTTATGCCATCGGTGTGGTGGGCGCGATCGCGGTGAACCTGGGTTCGTGCACATTTAACAAACGCCTCGGTTTGCGGCCATGGGAACGCATCATCATGGGCGCAACCTTTTTTGTTTTGGCTGCGGTCGAGTTGACCTTGGCTAAGACAAAACCCGACGCGCTCTTTTTTGCCATGTGCGTGCTCGGTATCGGCCTCGGGTTTCGCGCTTATTCGCACAAGATTTCCGGTTTGAAAACGATGACCCTCACCCGGTTGGTCGCGGAGATGGTTACGCCCGAAAAAATCGCTTTGATTCAACCGCGTCTTGAAGAAGGACAAAAGATCATGGTGGCGGCGCGCGGCATCACGCCTGTGCTTAGCTTCGCTCTGGAAGAAGCACAGCTGCGTAAGGCAGTGCTCTGTGTACTCTTTGTGAAAGAGATTTCAGTTTATTTTTCCGACGCCGCCAGCACCCTCGGCAAAGCGCGGTGGCAGGACGATCCTCAGGCGCAGGCCATTATGTCGCTCATGTTCAAACTCGGCGCCGAACGCGGCATTGCCGTTTTACCGGTTTACGCGGTCAGTCCGGACGCAGCCGCCACGATTCTCGATCTTACCGCGACCATGGGCGTGGATTGCCTCATCCTGGGCGCGACGCACCGCAGCACCCTGGCGAATCTTCTCCGCGGCAGCGTCGTCACGGGCGTTGCGCAACAATTACCTGATTCGATCCGCTTGATCATCTTTGGATAAACGATAGTTATGCAGCGGCCGTGAAGTCGCGATAGCTTTCCATCTTATGGCGGCAGTAACCATTGAGGGCGGAGTGCATCGCCCGCGTAATGTCGATTGGAAACGCGCGGCCGCGCTGCTTTACGGCGATTGGGGTACGAGCAAAGCTTACGTCATCGGTCTGGCCTTCGTCGCCGCCGGCTTCTCCTCGTTGCCGATTATTCTCGCGGTCTGCGCATTGACCGGCCTCGTTGGAATCAATTACGCGGTCATCTGCAAATACTTTCCCGATGGCGGCGGCGTTTATTCAGCGGCACGATCGCAAGGGCGGTTGCTCGCGGTGGTCGGCGCGCTCCTGCTCGTCGCGGACTTAACCGTCACGGCCGCGCTCAGTGGTTGGTCCGCGCTCAGTTATTTCAACGTCCCGATTCTCAAAGAACACATCGTCCTCTGCACCGTCGGGATCCTGCTCATCATGGGTCTGATTAATTACTACGGCCCGAGACACAGTGGCAGCCTCGCCGTTCTCCTTGCCGTACCCACCGTGATCGTGGTGATCGCGCTGATCCTGATTAGTGCCCCGCACCTGTCGTTACGTTATCTGGAACCGCTGCACGAGAGCTACGCCCAGGTGTGGGTCCAATTTGTCGGCGTGATCCTCGCCCTGAGCGGTGTGGAAGCGATCGCGAACCTGACCGGCGTGATGAAATTGGATAAAGGATCGACCATCGCCGAGCCGAGCGTCGGCCGTGAAGCGGCCAAGGCGATCTGGCCGGTTGCCGTCGAAGTCGTAGTCGCAACCGCGCTGCTTGGTTGGGCCATGCTTTCGCTGCCTTCGATCATGAACAGGACGCTCGGTCTGTCGAGTAAGAGTGAAATCGCGGCCGTCTTAATGCAGCGCCACGAGGACATGCTTCGCTTCATGGGCGAACAATTTGCCACTGCTTCGTACGGCGTCTGGTTTGGCCAGGCTTTTGGATGGACTATCGGCATCGTCCTTTTCCTGCTTCTTTTGAGCGCAGCCAATACCGCCATCGTGGCCATGATTGGCTTGCTTTACATGATGGCCCGCGACCAGGAAATGCCGCCAGGCTTCATGCAATTGAATCGGCACGGGGTTCCAATGATTCCGCTTCTCATCACCATTTGCATTCCCGTAGTCGTGCTCATCTCCACAGCGAATTTCACGGCCCTGGCCGGCCTTTACGCCATGGGCGTGGTCGGCGCGATCACGGTGAATCTTGGCTCGTGCTGTTTCAACCGTGCGCTGCCCGTAAAAATGCATCACCGCATTTTGTTTGGATTCACGTTTGTTATTCTTTTTCTGGTCGAGATTACGCTCGCCCGGACCAAACCAGACGCCCTCTTTTTCGTGACTTGCGTATTGGGTGTCGGCCTGGCTGTGCGTGCCTGGACATTGAAACATCGTGGTCTCACCAGCGTCATGATTCCGCATGCAGTCGCGCACATGGTCACATCCGATCTCGCCGCGACCATGCAACCGCGTTTACAGGAAGGGCAAAAAATTATGGTGGCGGCCCGCGGAATTACGCCAGTGCTCAGTTTCGCTCTCGATGAAGCAAAACTGCGCAACGCGACGTTATGCGTGCTTTTCGTCAAAGAAATCGCAATCTACTATGCGGCTGGACCAACCGCAGCCGGGCGACCCAAGTGGCAGGAGGACGCCGAGGCGAATGCCATCATGTCTTTAATGTTGAAACTCGGTGTCGAGCGCAACATTTGTGTTCTGCCGGTTTACGCCGTGAGCGAAGATACGGCCACCACCATTCTCGATCTTTCCGCGACCATGGGCATCGACTATCTCATTATCGGTGCGTCACAACGAAGCGCCATGGTCAAGCTCCTCCGTGGCAGTGTCGCCATGGATGTCGCGCAACAATTGCCAGATTCCATTCGGCTATTAATCTTCGGATGATGCACATTATGTCTTTCTGGGGAGCGCACGCGCCCTCGCGTGCTGGCGATGGCGCCCTCGCCATCGCGAACTTTGTCTTTGGTATTTTCCAAGCACCGTTCACGAGCCTTGATGAAAGTTCGTTGCGGCGAGACGCCGCAACCAGCACGCTAGACGCGTGCGCTCCCCAGAGTTCTAAATGACGCCGAAAGTTCTAATCGCCGATTCCATTTCCCAGCGCGGCGTGGACGAGCTCGCGCGCGATGGCGCGCTCGAGGTTCTTGTCAAAACCGGACTAAGCGAATCGCAACTTGTCGATCTTGTCCCGCAGTTCAGCGGGCTCGTTGTCCGCAGCCAAACCAAAGTGACCGCCGGCGTTCTCAACGCCGGAACCAAGTTGCGCGTCGTCGGCCGGGCCGGAGTCGGCGTGGACAATGTCGATGTTGAGACGGCCACGCGTCGCGGCGTCATCGTGCTCAATGCCCCCGGTGGCAACACCGTTTCAACGGCGGAGCACGCATTCTCACTTCTCCTTTCTGTCGCGCGAAAAATTCCACCGGCCGAAGCGAGCATTCGCGCCGGCAAGTGGGACCGCAAAAGTTTCGAAGGTGTTGAACTTTACAGCAAGACGCTGGGTGTGATCGGAATGGGGCGCATCGGCAGCGAACTGAGCCGGCGCGCCATTGCCTTCGGCATGCGCGTCATCGCATTCGATCCATACCTTTCCGCGACGCGCGCGCGCAGTTTGCAAGTCGAACTCCTGGACGAGCTCGATGACCTCCTGGCCAGCGCCGATTTCATTTCCCTGCACACGCCGCTCACCGCCGAGACACATCATATTGTCGATCTTGCGCGGTTGCAGAAAACCAAACGTGGCGTGCGCATCATCAATTGCGCGCGCGGTGGCCTGATCGACGAAAACGCGCTCGCCCAAGCGTTACAAGACCAACATGTTGCCGGCGCGGCCCTCGACGTTTTTGAAACGGAACCGCTGCCGGCCGATTCGCCGTTGCGCAGCGCGCCGAATCTTGTTCTTACGCCGCATCTCGGCGCGTCCACCGCTGAAGCGCAGGAAAGTGTCGGTATTGAGATCGCGCAATCGATTCGCGCGGCGCTGCTCGAAGGAACGATCCGCAACGCGGTCAACATGCCAAACCTCGACGCCAAGACATTGTCGATCGTCGGGCCGCATCTGCGCTTTGGCGAGAAACTCGGGAAATTTCTCTCGCAGATCGCGCCCAAACGCATCGACGCCTTGAACATCAATTACAGCGGTAAAGTGAACGAAGTCGACACCACCACCATCACGCGCTCGGTCCTAAAAGGATTTTTGCAAGCGGCCGGCGGCGCCGACGTGAACGAAGTAAACGCGCCCGCCTTTGCCGAAAGTCTGGGTTTGAAGATTAGCGAATCGCGGTTAAGCGCTCCCGGTGATTACACCGACATGCTCGAGTTGTCTGCGGCCGCCGAAGGCAAAACCGTTTCAGTGGGCGGCGCATTTTTCGGCGCAACGCCGCGAATTGTCAGCATCAACAGCCGTCCCGTTGAAGCGAAACCGCATGGTGTCGTGCTCGTGCTCGAAAACACCGATCGACCGGGCATGGTTGGACGCATTGGCACGTTGCTCGGGGATCACGGTGTCAACATCGCAACCATGTCGTTGAGCCGAAACCAAGCGGGCGGTACCGCGCTCACCGTTTTGAACCTCGACACCGCACCCGGCGAAGAGCTGCTCGCGGCAATTCTAAAGAACGAAGACATCCGTTCCGCACAAGTCATCGAGCTGTAGCGACCGCCGTGTCGCGGCAAAGTTGTAGCCACGGCCCTGCGGGCCGTTTTTCTTTTGTTGTCATCCCGAATCCCATAACAGCGGGATGAAGGTCTCGCACAGGTTCCAAACATCACGCTGTCGCCAATCGTGTGATCATGGCCAAGAGGTGGGGTCAACGCTCCGCCCTGTCGCGATCCCTAACGACTCGGGATAACCACGCAACGCACGCGCGTCGCCACAACAAGATTGACGCGCTTTGCATCTTTCTTCAGACTCGCCCGCCATATGGATTTCAGCGCTCACTCTATTATTTGGGTTTTAGTAATCGGCCTTGTCGTCGGCGCGATCGCGAAACTGTTGATGCCGGGAAAAGATCCCGGCGGTTGCATCATAACGATTCTGCTCGGCATCGCCGGCGCGTTTGTCGGCACCTGGCTCGGCCGGCTCGTTACGGGAAATGAGACCTATCAAGCGCGTTGGCTCATGTCGATCGTCGGCGCGATGATCTTGCTCCTGCTCTACCGGTTGATTTTTGCTCGGAGGCCTTAGCGAGTCGCCCTGTGGGGGAAGCCGTTGGCTTCCCGTGGGACGCTAACAGCGTCTCCTACAAAAAGAGACAACACAGACTGCCCGGTTGCTCTGTCGACCGAATCGCACAATGTGATGGATGCCGGCGCCGAAAAGAATCTCGATCATTCTGGCATTCGCTGGGATCTACCTCATTTGGGGCTCGACTTACCTCGGAATTCTTTTCGCCATTCAATCGATTCCGCCGCTGCTCATGGCGGGCACACGATTTCTCCTCGCTGGCATCATTTTGTATGCGGGAGCGCGCATGAGCGGCGCACCGCCCTCGTCCCGGTCTGACTGGCGGCCGGCGTTAATCGTCGGTGCCTGTTTGCTGCTCGGCGGCAACGGCGGTGTCACGCTGTCGGAACAATATGTGCCCTCTGGAATCGCCGCGCTGCTTGTCGCCACGGTCCCGATTTACATCGCGCTGTTGAGTTGGCTCTTTGGAATGTCCAAGCGGCCAAGTGCGATCACATGGGCGGGACTGGCGGGCGGCTTCGTGGGAGTCGGTGTGCTGATCGGCCCAGCGCTGCGCTTTTCGACAACAGGCCAGTCACCGCATGCGTGGATTGGCATGACGATTTTGCTTTGCTCGTCGCTGATCTGGTCTGTGGGCTCGCTTTATTCGCGCACGGCAAAGAATGCCGCGTCGCCTTTTCTCGCGGCTGCTCAGCAGATGCTTTGCGGCGGCACGCTTTTGATCATCGCGGGAATCGCGACCGGCGAGTTGCGGCACTTCGATCCGCGACAGATCACGATGCAATCATTCGGGGCATTCGTCTATCTGGTGCTGATCGGTGGGAT
>JBEEGY010000277.1:0-2855 GCA_041167145.1 Verrucomicrobiota bacterium | reverse complement strand
CCGGCATGGCGTAATTGCGCCGAAGTTTTCCCCGAATCTTTGTTGTCAAAGTTGGGTACGATTCTTCGGACCAACCAACCGTCGTGACAAATCGGGCGAGCAAACCAAGGCGTTTCAACGCATCGAGTACCGCGCGAACGTTCGCGTTGCCGAACGGATGAACGAGCAAGACCATGTCTATTCCATCGGTTCGCCGGATAGAATGTGGCGGTAGGCGCGCGCATAAAAATTCAGCGGCTCTAATTCGCTCGCCAATTCTTCGCGCGTCCGCTCCGCGCGCTCGGCATATTCGGTTGCACTCATTTGCGCTGCGCGTTCCAAAAGATTTGCCAATCCCCGCACATCACCCGGCTCACAAACCAAAGCCTGGCGGCCGCCCGCCTCGGGCAATCCACCATCGCGCGTGATAATGCAGGGCACACCGAGGTTTCGCCCTTCCACCGCCGTCAGTCCAAAATCTTCATTGGTATTCGGCGGAACAACAACCCAGCGCGCTTTTTGCATCTGTTGCGCCTTGGTCGCTTCGTCCACGAAGCCTTCAATCTGAATGCCGTCGACATGTTGATTGTCAATCTTGGCTTGAATCGCCGGACGCAGAGGACCGTCTCCCATCAAAAGAAGAGGCCACGCGTTGCGATCGACATTCGCCTGGGCGTACGCATCAACTAGAGTTTCGATCCCTTTGTTCGCGATCCAGCGTCCGATAAAAACAAAACCGGAACGTTCGTGGGGCGAAGTCCAGCCTTCCGGCAATTTCGAAGTCGTGGGCACTCTCCGGCTACCGCGTCGCTTGCGCGATTCCCACGTGTTCCAGACAAAGTTCGAGTTATACCAGCGCGCATCAGCCCAGCGCGCACTCAAGCGCCAAAGCAGGCGGTGCAAACTCAACTCGCGCCGCATGTAGTTGTGAATTGTCAGCACAACACGCTTGCCAAAGAACTTCGCCAGCGCGATCACGTCTGGCGACGCATTCTGCAAATGCACGATATCCGCCCACTTGATTGCATTTGCCAGTTCCGAGCCAGCGCGATCGACAAAGATGACAGCCTCGTGACGCAACATTGTCGCCAGACCTGGATGCAGAGCGAAGTCTTTCACTTTCTTGAAGCAGACGCGCACATCGAAATCGGGTTCGCGTCGCACCGCTTCGGCGACGGCGAGCACAAATGCCTCGATCCCGCCATATGCGCCCTGACATGGGCTCACGAGAAGAAGCTTCGTCTTTTTCAAGCGTTCGCGGCTCCGACGCGCACCGATCCTGTTCGTTCCAAATCCAGAGCTCTCGCGAAACTTTCGGAAATCAATTCCCAGGAGGAAATTTGCCGTTGCCAGGCAAGTAGGCTCTTGGCGCGCCTTTTCAATTCCGCTGCGGAAATGCCGCGGAGAAGTTCTTGCGGCGCAACCAGCCAGCAAATTGGTTCAGGCTTTGACCCAGCGGCAAAATCAGCGAGAACGATTAGCTCATGGGCAGCGTAGGCCATGAATGTGCCTGATTTGCTCAAGCTCAATTCGTCCTGGGCAAACACGCCAAATGAAGCGGTGAGCAGGAGCTCGGAGATTTCGCGCTCCGGAAGCGGACCTCGCTGTTCGAAACCTTCTTTCAATCGCACGCCGGCAAGCAATGCGCGCTCCTCTTTATTGCGACTCGAATCTTCGCCTGCTCCCACCGAAATTATTTTTGTGATGCGGCCAGCGGCGCTGAGCGCGCTGAGATTGCTTTGCATTTTCTTGAGTGCGTGAATTCGCGTGCTTTGCCGACCGAAGACGACAGCGCAGCCGGGAATCCGCGCAAGATCGGCATCCATTCGGCTATCCTCCCCTTCGCTCAGGACAGGTTCTTCATTGCGACGGATGTTCGATCCGACCGGCAAAACATGAATAACCCGCTTCGGGAACAACCGTCGCAGATGTCCCGCCTGACTCTCCGTGCTTGTAAAAACTTCGTCCGCACATCGAAGTAAGCGCTTGATCGCGCGCCGGTGGAAGAGCTGGACAAAGAAATTCTTGTTCGTGATCGGCCAGAAGGTCCAGATCTCATGAAACATAATTACAAGGCGGCCGTCGGTCTTTTCTTTCCAATCGATCAAGGCACGAATCAGCGCAGCCGGATATCCGAGGTGATCGAAACCGTAGGCACTGTATTGCACAATTACTTTCCCGGCGGTGAAAGGCAATTGTTCCAAGATCGACGATTGATCTGACTCCAACATGGCGACTTGATACGGAAGAGAAGCAAGATTGGGCTGCGCAACCAATACTTTGGGATTCGCGACGTTGTGCCAATTCTCCAGCAGCCGAATCGTATAATCGCCAACGCCGCCGGCCGTGGGAGACGACTCCGGAGTAATGACGACCAACTCGCCTTTCACGCCATGGCCTCTTCTTCCACTTTTGCCGGAAGCAACCCCGATATCTTGCGTGCGATCACATCCCAATCCGCATGGGACTGATACCATTCCTTTAAGGCCCGCGTTCTCTCGCTAAGATCGACATCGTCAATCGTGGCCACGTCACTCGGGGCAACCGTAAAACGCAATGGCGACGCGTCCGACTTTGTTTTGCTCACGATCGCGCAGCCATGCGAGGCGAGCGCCATGAACACGGTCGATTTGCTCCAGTTCTCGACCGTTGCATTCAAAAGTCCAAATTGGACTCGAGCGAGCAGCTTCGAAACTTCAGCAGGAGATAACATTCCGTGTCGCACAACGATGTTCGGATTAGGCCAGCGGGCAATCAGTTCCGCCGAGCGCGCATCAAACGGCTCGGCGCGTGGCCCGACGATATGAAGCTTGGTTAAGCGACCGGTTTCCAGCCACGAACGAATTTCGGCGTCGAACATTTGCAGGGTTTGCCAG
>JBEEGY010000276.1:0-5406 GCA_041167145.1 Verrucomicrobiota bacterium | reverse complement strand
TCTTCCGGGGTCGGTTCGCGCCCGTATTCCTGGACGAGCTGCTTTTGCACGCGCATCAATTTATTGATCGTCTCGATCATGTGCACGGGTATGCGAATGGTGCGGGCCTGGTCGGCAATCGAACGTGTGATCGCCTGCCGGATCCACCACGTCGCATAGGTAGAAAATTTATAACCCCGCCGGTACTCAAATTTTTCGACTGCCTTCATCAACCCCATGTTGCCTTCCTGGATCAGATCGAGGAACGACAGTCCGCGGTTGGTATATTTTTTCGCGATGGAAATGACGAGACGCAGGTTCGCTTCCACCATTTCGGTCTTGGCCCGGAGAGCTTTGCGCAGCCAGCCTTTCAACGCCTGGTATTGCTCGGAATATTCATCCAGGGAAAGCCAGAGACCCTTTTCCAATTCCTGCGCCTTTGCTCCAAGGGGCGAACGCACACCGCGGGAGCGCGGATGCTTCGCCATC
The DNA here is from genome assembly GCA_041167145.1 of Verrucomicrobiota bacterium. Lineage (GTDB taxonomy): Bacteria > Verrucomicrobiota > Verrucomicrobiia > Chthoniobacterales > UBA10450 > Palsa-1382. The sequence goes on along the minus strand of JBEEGY010000276.1, from coordinate 4,938 downwards.
TCGGTCTGGAGATGAAGCAGAATGCCGTAGTGCTCGTCCGCCAGATGCACAAATTCTTCTGTGACTTTTTGTTTAAAGTAAAACTTGGGATAAAAGCGTTGCAGGGAAGCCACTGCCTTCTGAAATGATTTGAGTTTCCTCTTATCTTTTTTTCCCGAACTGCGCAAAAGCTGGCCGTATTGCTGGCCGATGATCTTGTCTAACTTCTGCACCTGCCCGCACAGGCGCGGCAACATTTTCATGTAGCGCTCCCGGCTCTCGATTTTCTTGTCCAGGATAACGCGGTCGAAACGTTCCCCGCCCTCCGTCAGTTTCTGGGCAAGATCGAGATGTGCCTGGGCGATAAAGCCGAAACGGTTGATGTGTTTCTGCACCATGTTCTCGGCTTCTTCGATGCGTTTGGAAATCTCCACTTCCTGCTCCCGCGTCAAGAGGGGCACCTGGCCCATCTGCTTGAGATACATGCGCACCGGATCGTCGAGGATATCGAGTTTCGGCTCGGACTTTTCTTCCTCTTCTTCTTCGCTGTCTTTTTTCCCGTCTTTGTAGCTATCGACCTCCGACGCTTCGATGATGTCGATCTCCATTCGGCGCAGCCGCGTCAGAATCGCATCGAGTTCGTCCGCGTCGGTAATTCCATCCGGCAAGGCCTCGTTCAAATCGTCGAAGGTGAGATAGCCCTGCTCCTTGGCCAGTTTAATCAGCTCGCGAATCCGCGCCTGAATATCGGCTTCCGAATGAGGCGGCGGTGTCGAATCGGGCTTGGCCGCCAAGGGACGACCGGGACGCCGGCGCTGCCGAACCAAAGCCGTGATCCGTTTTGGCTTAAAGGCCGCGACTTTCGATTGCCTTTTTTGTTTGGACTGAGTGGCGGAACTTTTTCTCATCGAGCGGCGAACAAGACGTTTGGGTTTGGGCCGCTTCGCCGGCGAGCGGCGTAACTGTGCCTTTCGTGTCGAATTCCTGGCCAAAATTGCGGTTGAGGGTTTAAGGCGCCCATCCCCGCCCCGACCCACAATTAATTGTCGATCTTAGGGGCGGACGAAAGCGTCGGAAGTTCGTGGAGCTCATCCCGGAGGTCAAGAATTTGTTTCTGCAAATTGACCACTTCGCCGGTACTCAATCCCGGAAGCTTCATCCGTGATTCCGCCACCCGGAGTTGACGACGCAAAGCGGCCTGCCGCAGGCCCAACCACCATTGCTCGGCCACGAGCATCGCATTTGGCGGCATCCTCTGCAGCAACCACGCCGAGACCAACCCCTCTTCGGCGGGCGAAAGCGTCGCCATGAAAGCGCTGAGCGAAGCCGGCTCATCCGTGCGCAGATCGCTCTCCAAGATCCGAATAAGAAGTTCTGCCCCCGGTGTTCGCTCGAATACTTCGCGCCAATTTTGCTGGCGCAGAAATTCGCGCACTTGTTCGTCGCGCAAAGCAAGTAAAGAGAGCAAAGCGATGTCGTGACGCGGCGCCGGAGCGGCTTCGACGTGACGCGGCGTGTCCTGCGAAGCTCTGCTGCGGGGTTGTTTGGGCAGCAAATTCTCAAACTCGGCCGTTGGAATTCCCAGACGGGCGCTAATTTTGTTGCTCACCTGACTCCTCATGAGCGGGTCGTGCACCCTCCCCGCGGTATCAGCCAGCCGGCGCGCCAATTCCATCTTGGCCCCCAGGGAGCTAAGATCGACAATCGCAGTTTCGCGCTCGATCCAGTAATCGAAGAAATCACGCGCACCTTCAATCCGTTTGTCGAACTCCTCCTTCCCCTGGCGGCGTATCAATGAATCCGGATCTTCCCCAGGCGGCATCTCCGCCACCCGTACGATCAAATCGTTTTGCAGAAGCGCATCGAGCGAACGCTCGGCTGCTTTTTGTCCGGCGGCATCGGCATCAAAACAGAGAACGACATCGTTCACATAGCGTTTGAGCACGCGCGCCTGGCTCTCGGTAAAGGCGGTGCCCTGCGGCGCAACCACGTTGGTAATTCCGGCTTCGAACAGCGTGATCAAGTCGATCTGGCCTTCGCATACGATGGCGCAATTGGCCTCAATCAAAGGACGCTTGGTCTTGTGCAAGCCAAAAAGCACTTTTCCTTTTCGGAACAACGGCGTCTCCGGCGAATTCAAATACTTCGCGCCTTCCTTTTCGTTTTGCAGGAGCCGGCCGCTGAAGGCGATGACTTCGCCCACATCATTGCAGATCGGGAACATGAGCCGGCCGCGAAAACGGTCGTACGATGTCTGATGGTCGCTCGTTGATGTTTGATCTGAAACGGCAGCTTCGTCTTCGTTCTTTGTTTTCACCAAACCGCTGGCGAGGAGGATGCCAGTTTCATAACCCTGCGTCCGTGCCCAATTGCCAAATGCGTTCCATTCGTCGGGCGCGTATCCCAGTTGCCACCTTTTGGCGATCTCCACCGGAAGGCCGCGTTGTTTTAAGTACTCCCGTGCGGACGCAGCCAACGGTTTCTTGAGCAAGTTCTCATGAAACCATTCCGCCGCTTCCGCGTGCAAGCGCACCAAAGTGCGGCGCGCTTCATATTGTCGATCTTCGCTGGCGCCGGCGCCTCGTTCTTCCATCACCGAAATCCCAACGCGCGTCGCCAGTTTCCGCACCGCTGACGGAAAATCGACGTGCTCGTATTCCATGACGAAGCGGAAGACGCTGCCGCCGACACCGCAGCCGAAACAATGAAACGTCTGACGCTGCGGACTGACGGTGAAGGATGGTGTTTTCTCCTGATGAAACGGGCAGAGCGCCTTAAAATTCGTGCCGGCGCGTTTCAGCGGGAAATACGCGCCGATCACCTCGACGATGTCGTTGGCGGCGGCGATTTGTTCGATGGTTTCTGATGGAATTGCCACGGGCTGATGGCAAACTTACGCAAAGGTAAGGCGAGTTCCAAACGATGAGAACGTTATTGTCGATCTTAACAGCGATAGTGCTGGCCGCGCCCGGGCGCGCAGCTGCACGCGACGTCATTCACAAAGGCGACGTCGTCGTGGTGCCAATAAACGGCGAGGTCTCGCCATCACTCCTGGCGTTTTTGCGACGCGCCCTGAAGACGGCTGAGAGCAGCGGCGCGAGCGCGATCGTTTTCGAAATGAACACGTACGGCGGACGGCTCGACAGCGCCGAAGAAATCACCAGCGCCCTCAATCACGCCACCATCCCTACTTACACCTTCATCAACTCGAATGCGGGCTCGGCCGGCGCTCTGATCGCACTGGCGACGCAACACATTTACATGTCGCCAGTGAGCGCGATCGGCGCGGCCGCGCCGGTTTTACCGACCGGTGAGGATCTTCCCCTGACCGCGCGCGAGAAAACCATTTCCTATTGGTCGGCGTTGATCCGTGGCTCAGCCATGAAGAACGGACACAACCCGGACATTGGCGAAGCGTTCATGAACAAGGACAAGGAGGTCAAAATTGGCGACCGCGTGATTCATCCGAAAGGGACGCTGCTGACTCTCAATGCGCAAGAGGCAACCGAGAAGATCAACGGCAAACCGCTGCTGGCCGATGGAATCGCAGACTCAATTGTCGATCTTACCAAGAAAGCCGGTCTCAAGGGCAACGTCGTTTCCTTCAATCCCAGCGGTTTTGAGCAGCTCGCGCTTTGGATCACGGCGCTCGCACCATTGCTGCTTCTCGGTGGAATTGTCGGCGCTTATCTCGAATTCAAAATACCGGGAGCAAGTTTGCCGGGGATTTTTTCGGCGATTTGTTTTGCCCTGTTTTTTCTCGGCCACTATCTGGCCGGCCTGGCCGGATGGGAAGTGGTCGCTCTCTTCGTTCTGGGCGTGGCCCTGGTCATCATTGAAATTCTTTTCTTCGCCCATTCCACCATCGTGTTTGGCGTGCTTGGAGTCTTCCTCATGCTGGCTTCGCTGCTCTGGGCCATGATCGATCGTTATCCCGAGGAGCCATTTTTTCCAACAGGTCGCATGCTGGCGCTTCCGTTGCTTAATCTGCTCATCGCGATTGTCGCCGCCGCCGTCGTGATCGCCTTTCTCGCGCGCTATTTGCCGCGCACAAGTCTCTATCGCCGGTTTGCCCTTATGACTTCCAATCCGCCCGGACCGTCGCTATCCGGCGCGCCGCGCGAATTCGCCACCGCGCTTGCGCTTTCACCGGGCATGGAAGGTGTGGCGTTGTCGATCTTGCGGCCAAGCGGGAAGGCGCGCTTTGCCGATCACGTTGTCGATGTCATCACGGAAGGCGAATTCATATCGCCACAAACACCGATCAAAATCGTTCAGACCGACGGAATGCGCGTCGTCGTCAAAGGTGTAATCCCCTGACAAGATAGAAAAATGTTCGGCATCCACGACTTCGGTTTGTTTTTGGTCACGGGGATTTTGCTGAATCTCGCACCGGGACCCGACACTGCTTACATCGTGGGCCGCAGCGTCGCACAAGGCAGGGACGCGGGCGTCGCCTCCGCGCTCGGCATCTCGGTGGGAAGTATTTTTCACACTGGCGCGGCCGCGCTCGGGCTTTCCGCCATTCTGGCCGCGTCTGCCTGGGCCTTTGGCTTTGTGAAAATTGTGGGAGGCGCCTATCTCGTTTTTCTCGGAATCAAAATGCTGCTCGAGCGCAGGGGAGAATTCACCGTGCCGGCGAATTTTCGACGATCGACCGCCATGGCTGCGTTTCGCCAGGGTGTCCTCACCAACATTCTCAACCCGAAGGTGGCGCTGTTCTTTCTCGCGTTCCTGCCGCAATTCATCGATCCGGCATCGAATACAAAGATTGCGGCGTTCATTACCCTCGGGCTCACGTTCGTTATAACCGGAACGACGTGGTGCTTGATCCTCGCGCTGTTCGCATCGGCGTTCAGCGAACGTCTGCGCGGCAATCAGACGGTCTCTCAGTGGCTCAACCGCACCGTCGGTGCGCTTTTTGTTTTTCTAGGCGTCAGATTGGCTGCCACACGCTAG
>JBEEGY010000275.1:0-2914 GCA_041167145.1 Verrucomicrobiota bacterium | reverse complement strand
GCCAAATCTCCTTCAGTCCCCGAAGCATTCACCACCAGGAGAAATTCTGCCGGAGCGGTTCGATAGACGATCAGGTCGTCGATGATTCCGCCGCCGTCGTTGAGGAGAAAGGTGTACTGGCCGGAACCGACCTCGAGTTTTTCGACGTTGTTGGTCAGCATTTCGTTGAGCCAGCCCGCCGTTGGCGGACCAGCGGCGACCAATTGGCCCATGTGCGAAATGTCGAAAACGCCAACACTGTTTCGCACCGCTTGATGCTCATCCAAAATGCCGGTGTATTGCACGGGCATCAACCACTCGCCGAAAGGGATCATCTTTGCGCCGAGCCGCACGTGTTCCTCGTAGAGTGGCGTGGTTTTTTGCGCGGCGTCACTCACGAGCGACAAGCTTAGACATCGCGACTTTGGTGTCAACGCAGGCAGGACGGATCGATCTCAACGGCCTTGGGCAGTTCGGTCATCGCCCCACGAGTTGAAGCGAGCTGTCCTTTCTCTACCGTGAGCAACGATGAGCTGGCTGGATAAACTCGAACGGCGGATCGGATTCCTTGCCATCCCGGGATTGATTCGAGCCATCGTCATCTTTAACGCGCTGGTTTTTGTGCTGGTCAAGCTCAACCCTGATTATCGCTTCGTCCTGGCGCTGGATCCCGCGCGCATCCGTCACGGAGAAGTGTGGCGACTCGTCACTTACATCTTCCTGCCCCAAAGTTTCAGCTTCTGGGTCATCATCGCCCTTTGGTTCCTTTGGTTCATCGGTGACGGACTCGAGCGGGCCTGGGGACCGTTTCGGGTCACCCTTTATTATCTCGTCGGCATGATCGGCACCACGGTCGCGGCCTTCTTCTTCGGCAGTAATTTCTCCAATTCGATGCTGACGGCCGCGCTCTTTTTCGCCTTCGCTCATTTCTACCCGGACGAAATCATTTACGTTTTCTTCATCCTCCCCATGAAGATCAAATGGATCGCGTGGGCCGCGGCCGCTTTCCTTTTTTTGGGATTCATGGTCGGAGGAATCGCCTACAAAATGGCCATGATCGCGTCGCTGAGTAATTATCTGATCTTCTTCGGCCCGGGCGCGATTCGCCAGCTTCGTCAGCGAAAAGAAGTCGCTACGCGCCGCAAACGTTTTGAAGTCCAGTCGCGCCCTGAAGAAGAAGCGCTCCACCACTGTGCCACCTGCGGCGCTACGGAACTGACCGATCCCGGTCTTGATTTCCGCGTGGCGCGCGATGGCGAAGAATATTGCGTAGCCCATCTGCCACGACCCAGCAGCACACCGGTTTGATAATCACGCCCCGGGCGCGGCTTGACCCCACAACTGTTGGTGCTGACACTTGCGCGATGCGCGACAATTCCGCCCCCTTGATTCCGGAACAGGGCTGGCACTGTTTGCACCTGTTTTACCGAATCGAGTTTGGCCAGTGGCAATCGCTCGGTGCGCAAGAACAGCGTGCTGGGAAGACCGCCCTTTCCACGCTCGTCCAAGAGGTTCGAACCCTCGAATCCACCCAGCTGCTCACCCTCAGCGTAGTGACACCGAAAGCCGATATCGCCTTCATGCTGATCACGCCCGATTTGAACGAGGCGAATCGAATCGAGAAACAACTCACGCTCGCGCTCGGACCGGACGTGCTCGTGCCGGTCTACAGTTATCTTTCACTGACTGAAGAGAGTGAATATGCCATGACCGAGGAAGAGCAGGCCCGGAATCTCGAGACGGAAGAGAAGATTCCACCCGGTTCCCCGGAGTTTTTGCAGGCGATGAGCGCGTTCCGCGAGCGGATGAAAAAATACCGGCACGAACGGGTCTATCCAACCTTGCCGGACTGGCCGGTAGTTTGCTTTTACAACATGAGCAAACGGCGCGGGGAACAAATCAACTGGTATGCGCTTCCCCACGACGACCGGCGGCGGTTGATGGCCGGGCACGCCAAAGTGGGTCGTGAATTTGCCGGAAAAATAAAACAGCTCATTACGGGTTCGGCCGGGCTGGATGACGCGGAATGGGGCGTAACCCTCTTCGCTCACGACACCTTCCAGATTAAAGCGATCGTCTACAAAATGCGTTTCGACGAGGTCAGCGCGCTCTACGCGGATTTCGGCGAGTTTTACATCGGCTTGCAACTGCCACTCGACGAATTGTTCCGTCGGTTGCAGCTTTGAGCCGCGCTTCGGGGATGGGTGACAGAGCGGTCTATTGTGCACGCCTGGAAAGCGTGTGTGCTGAAAAGCACCCGGGGTTCGAATCCCCGCCCATCCGCGGCGTTCGCCTGTCGCGTTGAACGGCCGGCGGCCGTTAGGCGTCGTTCGGCTCGCGTCGTTTTATGACCTGAAGGGTTTGTCGCACTTTCACCATGCTTCCCGAGGGCAGGACACCGCGAAAATTTGCGCCGGGATAAATCATACAATCACGGCCCAGGATGGAACCAGGATTGATGACGGCATTGCAACCTATCTCCGTCCGATCACCCACAATCGCGCCAAACTTCGTCAAACCGGTTGCGATATCGCCTTCGGGGGCGCTGACGTGAATCTCGCGATGATCAAGTTTTACATTGGAGAGAATCACGCCCGCCCCCAGGTGGGAGCGATAACCAAGGATGGAGTCCCCGACGTAATTAAAGTGAGGCACCTGAGCCTCATCCAGAAGAATGCAGTTCTTGAATTCACATGAATTCCCCATCACCACACCGTCGCCCACAATCACATTTTCGCGCACGTAGCAGCCGCTGCGAATGTGACAGTTCTCGCCAATCCACGCCGGGCCCTTCAGGACCGCGCCTTGTTCGACGATGGTGCCAGCGCCGACGAAAACGGCGTTGCTGATAAACGGTTTTCCGACCAGCTCGCCGAGCACAGCTGGTTTCAAACGAAATTGCAGATAACTCGCAATCTGTTTCAGAGCGTCCCAA
>JBEEGY010000274.1:0-4283 GCA_041167145.1 Verrucomicrobiota bacterium | reverse complement strand
CGAGCAACCAGCCAAGCATGACCGCGCCGGGCGGCGTAATGAGCGAGATGGTTTGCAGATCAAACATGCCCTCGTGATCCGATGCAAAAGACCGCCGATTTCGAAAGCGGATATTGCGAGAGTAGTTGTTGAATGACCTGCGCAAGCAGGACTCGGAGCCTCGTCCGCAAACTACGCTCGCGGTACCGCGATGGCGGTTCCTTCGCGACCGGGCGCAGCGCGCTTCGGTGCGCCCGATCTTCGAAAGATCATCCAGACGCCCAAGAGTACCAGACCCGCGCCAAGCAACGACCAAAGCGGGAATGTTTCGCCGCCGAGCAACCAGCCAAGCATGACCGCGCCGGGCGGCGTAATGAGCGAGATGGTTTGCAAATTGGTCGCCTGCATTTGCGGCAACAGCCAGTAGAGAAGCAGGAAGGTCAGCGCGGAGCCGATGATCGCCAGATAAAGCAAACAGAAGATCGACATCCTACTCCAGTGAAAGTGTGTGGGATTCCCTTCCACGACGAACCCAAGCAACAACAGCGGGACTGTGCCGAAAATCATTTGCCAGGCTGCGATCATCCCGGGCGAGAGTTGGATCGGGCGTTGCTTGAGCAAGACATTTGAATAGGCCGCGCCGGCTGCGCCGACGACGATTCCAAGACCGCCCCAAAACGCGAGCATGCCGTTAAAGTTGAGCAGCCGCGCGCAAATCACGGCCACTCCACCGATGGCCAGAAAAGCACCGGCGAATCTCTGCCAGCGCATCGGTTCGTTTGGCAACATGAAATGCGCGCAAACCATTCCGAAGATCGGAATGGTCGCCTGCAAGACGGCCGCGAGCCCGGACGAGACATGCAGCTCGCCCCAAAACAGCAATCCATAGTTCATTGTGAACATGAGCACACCGGTCAACGCAAGGATCACGTATTCGCTGCGATTGCGCGGGAGTAGTCGTGCGCGGCCGATCGACACTGCGAGCAGAACGACAATCGCAATAACAAAACGAATGGCGGCGTAGGAAATGGGCGGGAGATCGCGCAATCCCACCTTGATCGCGAGCCAGGTCGAGCTCCAAACCACGCACAGCGTTACAAACGCGGCAATGATTGAGATTTTGTTCCGGCCCGGCATCGCTTACGAGCGCACCGGCGGGATGCCGTTGCAACCGTTTTTAGATTTCCGAAGATTTTGATTGCGGGTCACGACTGGGTCCGTTAAACCTCCGCGCGTCAACTACTTCAACTAGAGACAATTACCATGATTCAACTTCTGCCTAATTCCCTGCTCGCCCTGTTGCCAAACGCGCTCCTCGCGCAAACATCCGATTTTGAAACGTCCGCCAGTACTGGAGGTGTCGGCGGCGTGGTTGGTGGATGTATCGGCGTACTCGTCGGCGTGCTGATGATCGTGTCGATGTGGAAGGTCTTTAGCAAAGCCGGCCAACCCGGCTGGGCCGCCATCATCCCGATTTACAACATTTACATCATGTGCAAGATCGCCGGTCGTCCGGGCTGGTGGGTGCTCTTGATGCTTATTCCGTTAGTCAATTTCATCATCGCGATCATTCTACTGGTTGATATAGCCAAAAGCTTTGGCAAGGGCGTTGGATTTGCCTTGGGTCTCATCTTTCTCGGACTCATCTTTTGGCCGATCCTTGCTTTCGGGAGTGCGCAATATCAAGGCGGTGCCGGACCGAGCACGATTTAGAATTTGACGATCGATCCTTGCCAGGGGGGCCGTTTAGACGTCGCACAGCGACGTGGCTACACCCACTTGGGCGGGCGTTTCTCGTTGAAGGCCGCGATGCCTTCGCGGGCTTCCTCGGAATCGCGCGCCTGAAGGTGGTACTTCAGGGCAAGATCGACATCTTCTTTTACCGAGGTCGACCACAGTTCTTCGATTAGACGTTTCGTTTGCGCGAGCGCGCCGGGCGCGCCTTGCAAAACTGAATCGGCAAATTTTTGCGCTTCACTCATAACTTGATCGCGCGCGACTACGCGATTGATCAACCCGATTTCGCGGGCACGCTCCGCGTCGATCAACTCCGACCCAAGCAGCAACTCGCGAATCTCGCGTTCGCGCACCTGCCGGCGCAAAAACGTCAAGACCAATCCAGCCACCAGACCGCGCCGCACTTCGGGATAACCGATCTTCGTCTTTTCCGCGGCCACGACAAAGTCGCAGGCGGACATAATCCCTGCCCCACCTGCGACGGCTGCGCCATGCACGGCCGCAATCGTGATCAAACGCGTTTGACTAAGAGCAATCAAAGTCTTCGCCACCGTCTCCGCGGTGGCGTGCGCTTTCTTTTCATCAGCCGCTTCTTTCAAATCCAGGCCGGTGCAGAAAGCCTGGCCGGCGCCGCGCACGATTAAGACGCGCTGCTGTTCGTCGCTGGCCGCGAGATCGATCGCAGCACTTAGCTCGGTGAGCAGCTCGATGGTGAGCGCGTTCCGGCGCTCCGGGCGATTGAGCGTTGCGATCGTAACGTGTGGACTTTGTTTTTCGACGAGAACGAGGGGCATGGAGATAATCTTGGATTCCCGCTGATTGCAGTGAGGCAAACGTCGCGCTTCTGGGTTATTCTGTCAGTAACTTTCCATGATGGAATCCGTCAAGCTCATCGAGTGTCCGCGTGACGCGTGGCAGGGTCTCAAGCGCCAGATTCCGACTGAACGGAAGGTGGAATACCTGCGCGGTTTGGTAGCGGCGGGCTTCCAGCACATCGACGCGGTGAGTTTCGTCTCGCCTAAAGCGGTGCCGCAGATGGCCGACAGCGAAAAAGTGCTCGAACAACTTGGCCGGCCGAACGACGTCGAGATCATCGGCATTGTCGTTAATGAAAAAGGCGCGGAGCGCGCCATCGCGACAGGAGCGGTGAGCACGCTCGGCTATCCATGTTCGATCTCAGAGACGTTCCTGCGCAGAAATCAAAACCAATCGCCGGAGGAAAACCAGGCTGTGCTCAAGACGATCAAAGCCCGCGCGGACGAAGCCGGCCTGGCAATGGTCGCTTACATTTCAATGGGGTTCGGTAATCCCTACGGCGATTCGTGGAGCGAAGCGAAAGTCGCGGAAGCCGCAAGAACGATCATGGGCATGGGCATTACTTCCATCTCAATCGCGGACACGGTGGGAGCCGCCGGACCGGAACTGGTTCATCGCGTTGTCGCAGCGGTTTTGCACGACGGCACTGAATGCGAGGTGGGCGTTCACATGCATAGCACGCGCGTGGAAGCACGGGCGAAAGTCCTGGCCGCTTTTGACGCAGGGTGCCGGCGTTTCGATGCCGCCATTGGCGGCCTTGGGGGTTGTCCATTCGCGCAGGATGAGCTCGTTGGGAATGTGCCGACCGAAGAAGTTTTATGTGCGTTGCAACAGCGCGGCGTGACGCTGCCCATCGACGACCGACTGTCGCAGGTCGCCGCGATGAATGCCGCAATCAGCGACGAATTCTCGAGCTAATCAAATTGAATGGGGCCCACCGCGAACTAACCCTCACCTGGCGCTGTGCGTCCTCCTCTCCCTCAGGGAGAGGATTAAGGTGAGGGCCACTAAACCTGAATCACGCCGGTGTGGAAGTGCGCTCTCGGCATCGGGCGCGAAGCGAATTGCAACAGGCGAATCAAAACATCGCGCGTCTCGTGTGGCTGAATGATCGCGTCCACCCAGCCGCGCGCCGCGCCGTAGCGAATATCGGTTTGCTCTTCGTAGTCTTGCTTCACTTTGGCGTGAAGCTGTTCGAGTTCGTCAGGCGCGGACTTTTTGTCGCCGCGTTCTTGGGCCCGCGCCAGAATCGAGAAAACGGTGTCGGCCGCTTGGGCGGCGCCCATGACAGCGTAACGCGCATTAGGCCAAGCCACGATGAAGCGCGGGTCGTAGGCTTTGCCGCACATGGCGTAATTGCCGGCGCCGAAAGATCCACCGACCACGACAGTGATTTTCGGCACGATTGAATTGCTTACGGCGTTCACCAGTTTGGCGCCGCTGCGAATGATCCCGCTTTGTTCGGCATCGCGGCCCACCATAAAACCGGTGACATCCTGGAAAAAAACAATGGGCAGGCCATCTTGATTGCAATCCATGATGAAGCGCGCCGCCTTGTCCGCACTGTCGGCGTAAATGACGCCGCCCATCTGAATGCCTTCTTTTTTTGTGCGCACTTGCAAACGCTGATTGGCAACAATGCCGACGGCGCGTCCGCCGATCCGCGCGTAAGCGGTGACGAGCGTCTTCCCGTAATCGGCCTTGTATTCGTCCATCGAGTTAAGATCGATAATCGACGCGAGCAGGTCACG
>JBEEGY010000273.1:0-5927 GCA_041167145.1 Verrucomicrobiota bacterium | reverse complement strand
GGAGACGCGCGGAAGGCCCAGGACGTGTTCCATGCGTCGTTGCGCGAGGCGACCGAGCGGGCGGCCAATGGCGAAGCGCCGCGCGATCCTCTATGGCTCTTTCGCGACGCGCGTTGGCGCTGTCTCGAAGCGAGCGAGCAGGGGTTGCAGGCGGAAGATGTCGATCTTGAAGAGCACGACCTTTCGCCGGAGGCGACGGCGCAAATCGAGCGACTGGATTCCAATCAACTTGCCATTTGGATTTCGGGCGCGCCCGATCCGCAACGCACCGCACTCGCTCTGTTTTATCTCGATGCGTTCAGTCATGCCGATCTGCTGGCCCTGACCGACCTTAAACTGGACGAGCTGTCCAAGGCAATTTCGAATGGCCGCCAGCAATTTCAGGCCTGGCTCAACACCACCATACCGCACCACGAGACATGAAGCTCACCCAATTGTCCCGGCGGCAACGAATACTCGCGCAGTGCGCTCCCATCTCGGAAGAGAAGGTGACCGATCGCGCCATGCGCGGCGCGATTTCACAAGCGCGCAAAGCCGAAGGTTTCGAACATCAGCAAAGGTTCGATCGTGCTGTGACTGCGCTCGCACACACAATTCCGATTCCGCCCGAAATAGCGGAATGGTTTTCCACCGAAAACGTCATCCCCACTCCGAAACGAACGTGGAAAAAGCTGGTGCGCAATCCGGCCATTCTGGCGATCTTGATCGCGCTGGGCGTCATCGCCGGAGTGTTCGTTTACCAATTCCTCGAGCACTTGAATGATTTTCCCGGCTCCGCGACCGCGCGACGGATGTTGAAGGTGGCGAGTTCAACACGCTCCATGATTTTGGATCCAATTAAGACGGATGCGGGCGCGCTCGGCGATTTGTTTTTCATGAAACATCGCCTCGCGCATTACGACGTGCCGCCCGAGTTCGGCGAGTTTCGCACACTCGGTGCTCGTGTTTTTGATGACGAGGAAGGTTACCGCGTGGCACAGATTTGGGTATCGGAAAAAAAGATGCAGTTCTTTCTTTTTCCGGCGGAGCGAGACGCGAAGACGGGAAAGGTTCTGGAATTTTCCGGCTGGCGTTACCTTGACCATGAAGGCTGGACTGGCGTGGTGCAGGAGCGCAACGGCGTTTGTTTCATGGCCGCAGTGCGCGGAACAGAGCGAAATCTCGCGCCCTACATATCGAAGCCGAAGCCGTAGCGAAAGGGATCCCGAAAAGGCGAGGGGAGTGCCAGGAGAGAGTTGAACTCCCGACCAACCCCGAATGCTTTCGGGGCTGCTCTAGTTTTCCAGGCACTGAATTGCGAGCCTTGGATTTTTCTTCGCCCTTAGTGTCTTTTCGATGCGGCGCGCTTCAGCGAGCGTCGCGACTTCCTTGCTTGCGATAACCTCTACATTCTCGCCGAGCCGTTTTGTCGTATGAGTGTGGCCGGGGTTGTGTTGGGCAAGTCTTGCCTGCAAATCGACCGTAGAGCCGATGTAGTGCCTGCCAGATGATCCTTTAAGAACATAAATCCAAGGCATAATCAAAATTGCCAGGGGGGAGAGTTGAACTCCCGACCAAGGGCTTATGAGTCCCCTGCTCTACCACTGAGCTACCCTGGCGTTGGCGGCGACAAATTGAATGGCGCATCAGCGGTCTGTCAACGGGCCCCGCCGCAATCGATTTCCTTTTAATCCTCGAAATCCTGTCCATCCTGTCAAAGCCGTTCGATGAATGACATTTTTCGAAGACTCTCCGCGGCGGGCAATTCCTACCGGCTAACGCGTTTCGTCATTCTGCGTTTACTTGGTTTCGTTTACGCAGTCGCGTTCCTAGTGGCGGCAAATCAACTCGTTCCATTGATCGGAGACCACGGACTGACGCCGGCCAATCATTTTCTAGATTCCATTAGAGAACAGCTCGGTTCCTCCACCGCCGGCATGATGCGTGTGCCCACATTATTTTGGTTCGGTATCTCGGACACAGGATTGTCGATCTTCGCGTGGATCGGTTTCGCTCTATCGGTTCTGGTCCTCGCCGGTTATGCCAACGCTATCATCCTCGCGATCCTTTGGATGATGTACATGTCGATCGTCCACGTCGGTCAAATCTGGTACGGCTACGGCTGGGAAATCCAGCTGCTCGAGACCGGGTTCTTGTCGATCTTTCTTTGCCCACTGCTCGATGCGCGGCCATTTCCGAAAAGGCCGCCGCCGCTCCTCGTTATCTGGCTTTTTCGCTGGCTCGGTTTTCGCATTATGATCGGCGCCGGCCTGATCAAGCTGCGCGGCGACCCGTGCTGGCGCGACCTCACCTGCCTTTACTATCACTACGAAACGCAGCCCATCCCGAGCCCGATCAGCCGTTATCTGCACTTCGCGCCGCAATGGTTTCACAAAATCGAAGCGGTCTGGAATCACTTCATCGAACTAATCGTACCCTGGTTTTCATTCGGGCCGCGGCATGTTCGCCATATTGCCGGCGTGTTGCTTGTCAGTTTCCAAATTTTTCTAATTATCAGCGGCAATCTTTCATTTCTGAATTATGTCACGATCATTCCGTTCCTGGCCTGCTTAGATGACACGTTCCTCGGCCGCATTTTGCCGAGAGCAATTGTTCGTAGCGCCGAACGAGCCTCGGAACATTCAGAACCCTCTCGCGTACAAAATGGTCTTGCCACCGCATTGGCGATCCTGGTTGCGTATCTAAGCGTCACGCCGGTTCTCAATCTGGCTTCCGGACGGCAACTAATGAATTATTCCTTCGATCCGCTCGATCTCGTTAACACTTACGGCGCGTTCGGCACCGTTGGTCGTGAGCGTCCGGAAATCGTCTTCGAGGGAACCAGCGACGCCTTCATAACTGGCGAGACGCGATGGAAGGAATACGAGTTCAAAGCCAAACCGGGCGATCCAAACCGGCGTCCGCCATTTATCGCGCCATATCAACCGCGCATAGATTGGCAAATCTGGTTCGCCGCCATGGCCTCACCGGCCGAGTATCCGTGGACATTCCATTTCGTCTGGAAACTTCTGCACAACGACCCCGGCACGCTCTCGCTCATGGCCAATAATCCATTCCCGAATGCGCCGCCGCGGTACATCCGTGCACGGCTTTACCGTTACCAATTCGCGCCACTTAGGGAGAAAGCCTGGTGGAAACGAGAAACGATAGGGGAATGGCTGCCCGCGCTTTCAAGCGACGACCCGCAACTCCGCCGCATCGTCACAGCGATGGATTGGCTCGATTAGAAAGAATCGACATTTATGAATCCGCGCTTTTTCAGGTGCGCGATGGTTTCACGCATCATGCGGTAGCCGAAATGCCCCTGCCGCACACGAAGCAACTCTGAGCCGTTCCATTGCCGGTGAATCGATTCGATGTCGGCGGGACGCGCAATTCGATCGAATTCACCTGCCACAAAGAGCACGCGGTCTGCGCCGCACAATGGTTGGTTGTGCATTGGCGAGCTAAGATGAAAATGCCGCGCCACGAGGGACGGCTCGATCTTTGCGCGTCGCAGCTCGCGTCGCATGAAAATCGCGGCCGGACTTTGCCAGATGACGTGTTCGACGTTTACGATCGGCGCCATCAACGCCACGAAGCGCAGATCGCGCTCCACGCAAGCGAGCAGCGCGCCAATCCATGCGCCGTAGCTCGTGCCGAGTATGCCGAACTCGCGGCCACCGTTCGCGCGCAACGCGGTGATGAGTTGCCGCACTTCCAGCACCCCCTGACGCAAGCCCTCGGCGTTGCGGATGAGATCGGCGGTGATGGCGAGTTCGCCATTCCAGGAGCCGCGCGGGACACGCGAATAATGATAAGGCAAATGCACGAAACAGGCGTTCCAACCGAGCTCGTTAAAGCGCGCGGCGCTACGGCGATACCCGATGTGCGTCGCTGACATGAGCGCGTGTAACATCAGCACTGTCGGCGCGCTCCAGCCGCGCGCACTCGGAAAGAGATCCACGCGAGCGACGTTGTTAGTGGGAAATTTTGTGTTGATCGGACTGGGCCACGTGAGTGCCGCGCCGTTTCCTATCGCACCTGCAAGATCGACATTTTGTGGCGGGGAGTAGTAGTCGTGCACGGTGAGTTTCTCGCATTCTGCGACGTAATGTTCCATTTGCTCGCGACTGCACGCGTTCAGGCGATGACGTGAGTGGAGCAAATTCATCGATGCGCAGAGGAGCGAATCGACCGCGACCGCGGATGAACGGGGAAAGAACGAGAGCGAACCCCTGGCCATGCGTTCTCGAGGAGGATGCGGCAAATCGTCGGTTGTGAGCGCGAATGTTTCTCGCAATTCGGCATAGAGAGTTTTGAACTTGGCGGCCAGTTCGTGCTCGAGGCGCGCGCGCGCCGCGGCTTTGTCAAGATCGGGAAAAGGTGGAATCGGATCGCCGAATGCGATCCATATCGGGGTCCGCCGCCACGGTAGCCAGCTTTGTTTTGCGTAAAGACGATCGCTGCCGACAATCACGCACGGCAGAATCGGAACGGCGGCGATATGTGCGAGTGCTGAAGCTCCTGGCCGAAGTGGCGCACCTTCCAGGATCGAACGCTTGCCGTCCCGAATGCCGCCCTCCGGGAAAATGCCCACGATGCGCCCGTCCTTCAGGCGTTCGATGGCAGTGCGGATCGTCGTGCGGTCGGCCCGATCTCGATCGGCCGGAAATGCATCGACGGCCCGCAAAAGAAACCCGAGCAGCGGGAGTGGAAAAAATTCCGCCATGGCCATCCAATCGATCTTGCGCCGCACGACTGACGAAATAATGAACGGATCGAAATGGCTGATGTGATTTCCAGCGAGCAGAAAGCCGCCTTCCTCGTCCGCAATTTTGCGCCGGACGACACGAACGCTCGCCACGCAACCGAACAGCAATCTCATTAACAACCGAGCTGCGCGGTTGGAAAGTGAGTGAAAGAGTGCGCGCATCGAACCAGGGAGCTCCTCAATTTCCGATTGCGAGTTCTTTGCACTTGGCGAGATCCAGTTTGCCTGAGGCGAGGACAGGGATGGAATCGATGCGGCAGATTTTTTTTGGGATCCACAAATTTGGGACGCCAGCTTCGTTGAGTTTGGCCCGCAACTGCGCAAGATCGACATCTAGTGCGGCGAGCAAGACGACGGCTTCGCCTTTCGCTTCGTCGGTCACGCCCATTACCGCGATCAAGCGCTCGGATTGATCGTCGAGCCCAAGCGCGGCAAGGATTTTTTGTTCGAGCGCTTCGTGCGGCACCATTTCGCCGCCGATCTTGGAGAACCGGGACAATCGGCCTTCGATATAAAGAAATCCGTCTTCATCGAAGCGGGCGATGTCGCCGGTCTTGAACCAACCGTCGCGCAAAACTTCGGCGGTCCGTTCCGGATCGTGCAGATAACCCTCGAAGATGTTCGGGCCACGCAGCCAGAGCATTCCGGTTTCGTGCAACGAAAGCTTTCTATCCGTTTCCGGCTCGCGAATTTCGGCAGCGATCCCCGGCGCCATTTTTCCCACAGACCCGAGACGACTCGAAGGTTGCACTTGCTCGCCCTTTTTCGGGGTTGGTTCCGGCAAGTTCACGCTCACGACTGGCGCGGTTTCAGTCAAACCATAACCTTCGAAAACATGTTGATCGAATCGGTCCTCGAAACTCTTCGCAAGATCGACAGGCAACTTTTCCGCGCCGGTAATGACAAGACGCAAACTGCGAAGTTGATGCGGTTCGGCTTTGCGCAAGTAAGCCCGGAGAAACGTGGGCGTTGCCAGCATTAGCGTAATTTTGTACTTCTCGATGAGAGCCGCGTTCTTGGCTGCTTCGAGCGGATTCGGATATGTGACGATGCGGACGCCTTCGACGAGCGGATACCAAAGCGTGACGGTTGAGCCAAAGCTGTGAAAGAAGGGGAGCGAGGCAAGGATGGCGTCTTCTTTTCCGGCGTCGAGCAGCATGCTGAATTGCGAGAC
>JBEEGY010000272.1:0-6560 GCA_041167145.1 Verrucomicrobiota bacterium | reverse complement strand
AAACGCGACTTGCCATTTACGATTATTCCAGGGCCAGCATCGATTCTCACCGCGCTTGTCGGTTCCGGATTTTCCACCGAAAAATTCTGTTTTCGCGGATTTCTGCCGGTAAAAAGCGGCCGGCGCGAACGTGAACTCCGTGCCGCTTCTACACTCGATGAAACAGTAATTCTTTTGGAATCGCCCTACCGTTTAACGAAAACGCTCAAAGCGTGCGTCGACATCTTGCAAGATCGACAATTATGCGTCGCGCGCGAACTGACAAAGAAGTTCGAAGAATTCCGCCGCGGCACCGCCGCGGAATTACTTGCTCATTACGAAGCCCGTCCACCAAAAGGTGAGATTGTACTCGTGATTTCAGAGAGGTAGGGCGAGGCTCTGTCGAGCCGGCAAATTCTAAGGCTCCGAGAGCGTCGCCCGACCGATTAAGGTTTGCTCTTGTCAAAACGCGCAATCTGTGTGAATTTGCGCGGCTTTTTCCCCAGAAGCATTTCGTGTTTTCAGTATGACTTACGCAATTATCAAGACCGGTGGCCGGCAGTATCGCATCGCAGAGGGCGACACGATTGATGTCGATCTTATCGAGATGGAAGCGGGTAAGACCGCCACCTTCGATGATGTCTTGATGTATGCTGACGGCGACAAACTAACGCACGGCGATCCGTTAATTTCCGGCGCGAAAGTGACGGCCGAGATCGTCGAACAACGCAAGGACAAAAAGGTCATCGCATTCAAGTTTAGGCGGCGAAAAGGTTATCACCGCACGGTCGGCCATCGCCGCAAACTCACGCGCGTGAAGATCAAAAGCATCAACGTCGGCGCCAAGAAAGCGGCCGCGAAGAAATCGGAATAACTCGGTCCATCAATCATTAATTTCCATCATGGCACACAAGAAGGGACAAGGCAGTGTTAAGAATGGTCGCGACAGCGTTAGTAAGCGTCTCGGCGTTAAACGATTTGGCAGCGAGCTGGTCGTGGCCGGAAATATCATCATTCGCCAGCGAGGCACGAAATTCCTGCCCGGAAAGAATGTCGGCCTTGGCCGCGACTACACGATTTTTGCGCTGGTTGACGGCAGTGTGCGCTTCGATCGTGCGGGTCGACGAGTGAATGTCGATCCTATGGTTGCTTCCAAGGAATAAGGCTCCCGCCGCGCTTTCCCGGATATTTTGCCATGCTTGAGCGAAGTCGAAACATCTCACAAGTAATGAGAGATTCCTCGACCCGTTCTAGTGCGCTCAGGAAAGCCTTTCCCTCGGAATGGACAGAGTCAAAAACTTGGCTGTAGACCGACATTGCCGAGAACGTTGGTTTTGCGGTATAACGGTTTTTGCTCATGAGATACACGACCTTCATTCTCTTCGGTGCGCCTGGCAGCGGCAAAGGCACTCAGGGTAAAACGCTCGGTACCATCCCGCGCTATTATCATTGCGCCTGCGGAGACGTCTTTCGCTCCATCGACACGCGGACGAAAGTGGGTCGTGCGTTTCTCGAATTTTCCAGCAAAGGCCAACTCGTGCCCGATGAGGTTACGGTTGAGCTTTGGAAGGAGGCGATCGCCGCCGCGGTGGATGCGCACAAGTTCAAACCAGACATCGACACGCTCGTACTCGATGGCATTCCACGAAACGTCGCCCAGGCCAAGATCATGGAAGAACTCATTGACGTGAAAAGAGTTTTTCACCTCTCGTGCCCGGACCGCGAGACGCTTTTTTCTCGATTGAAAAAGCGCGCCCTCAAAGACAACCGCCTCGACGATGCCAATGAGGAGGTCATTCAGCGCCGCCTCGCGACTTATGAAGCCGAATCGAAGCCGGTGCTCACCCATTATCCAAAGGAAACGGTCGCCGTGGTTGACGCAACGCAGCCGCCATCGAAAGTCTTGTTCGACATCCTCGCCAGCGTGAACGGCGTTGATGGCCATCATGAGTCAGCAGCAGTTTGAAAATTTCACCGCTTCCAGTCTTTACTGCGATAAATGCAAAGCGGCCATGCCGGTGCGCGAGCGGCTGCTCTTAGTTCTGCCGGACAAAGAAATTTTCGATTATCTCTGCACCGGCTGCGGGTCCTCCGTTGGACAACGCGAAGTCACCGCCGGCGACAAACTCATGGCACAGGCGACGAGCGGACGGCGCCCGCGGCGCGTGCCCATGCAAACGCTGCTGCCTTAAATGCGCGATGCGCGTTGTCTTCATCGGCACGGGTGAAATCGGCGTGCCAGTCTTGCGCGCGTTGCAGGATTCGAACGATTACGAACTAATCGGTGTTGTTACGCAACCTGACAAGCCGGTCGGGCGCGACCAGAAACTCATGCCGCCGCCGATCAAAGCGGCCCTCGCCGGAAAGAAGATGTCGATCTTGCAACCGGCCCGCATAAAAGATCGACAATCGATTGAGGACATCCGGGCACTTACGCCGGACGTGATTGTCGTGATGGCCTATGGCCAAATCCTGCCGCGCGATGTCTTGGAGATCCCGAAGCTCGCTTGTCTGAATTTGCACGCGTCGCTTTTGCCACGCTGGCGCGGCGCCGCGCCGATCCAGGCCGCCGTTGCCTCCAGCGATCGCGAGACCGGGATAACCGTCATGTACATGAGCGAAGGTCTCGATACCGGGGATATACTGCTCCAGCGCAAGCTCGACATCTTACCCGCCGAGACGGGCGGCTCGCTGCACGATCGGCTCCGCGAGATCGCGCCCGGAGCGTTGCTCGAGGCTTTACGATTACTGGCGGACCCAAACGCGCCGCGTGTTCGGCAAGACAACGCACTTGCCACTGTCGCGCCGAAATTGAATCGCGAAGATGGCCGCATCGATTGGTCGGAGCGAGCGGAAGTTATTGAAAGAAAAATCCGAGCCTTCAATCCGTGGCCGGGCGCATTTACGCAAATCCCAAGCACTGAAAAAACTCGAAAACTGAAAATCTTTTCCGCAGCGATTGTCGATCTTAGCGGGAAGCCGGGGAAAATTTTGCGAAGCGATAGAGAAATCGTCGTGGCCGCCGGAGATCGCGCGCTGTCCTTGGGTGAAGTTCAATTGGAGGGAAAGCGCCGCATGGGAGCGGCCGAATTTGCTCGAGGATATCCGAGCGCACTTCAGATCGTCACTTAGCGAGCGTAATCCTGGGAACTTGCGAGGTTCCCTCGCTCCGCTCGGGATGGGACGCGTAGTAGTTGCCGCCGCCTCTGCCGGCAGGCAGTTCATTTTGCTTTCCAAAGATTAGCGCGTCTTGTTTCATCTCACTCGCCGCCATGAAGACCGAAGCGCCCGTCTATAAACGAATCGTGCTCAAATTGAGCGGCGAAGCTCTGCAGGAGCGCGGCGGGCGCGATAACATTTCGCCGCAAGTCGTACGGGAGATCGCGAAACGGATCACCGAGGTTCATGAGCTGGGGGTACAGATTGCCGTCGTCATCGGCGGCGGAAATATCTGGCGTGGCCTAACAGCGGCGGACCGCGGGATGGACCGGACGACAGCCGATTACATGGGCATGCTCGCGACGGTGATAAACGGCATGGCCTTGAAAAGCGCGCTTGAACAATTCGGCGTCCAAACCCGCGTGCAAACCGCGATTGAAATGAAAAACGTGGCCGAACCATTCATTCTCGGTCGCGCCATTCGGCATCTCGAACTGAATCGCGTCGTTATATTCGTCGCCGGCACGGGTAACCCGTATTTTTCCACCGACACGACCGCAGCATTGCGGGCCAGCGAAATTCGCGCCGATGTCATTTTGAAGGCGACAAAGGTAGACGGCGTTTACGATCGGGATCCGAATGTCGATGCAAATGCGAAGCGATACGAGCGTGTTACCTTTGCCGAAGCGCTTACGAAACGATTACGCGTGATGGACTCAACCGCGTTCAGTCTTTGCATGGACAACAAGATTCCGGTAATCGTGCTCGACATGAACCAGCCCAGTAACATTCGCGATGCGGTGCTCGGCCGAAAAGTTGGCACGCTCGTGTGCGGTGAAGCCGAGGAAAAGAAAGCTTAGGGATATGAGCAGCGACGACATTCTTCTTGAGGCGGAAATGACAATGGAAAAGAGCGTGGATTACATGATTCACGAATTCTCGGCTGTGCGCACCGGCAAGGCATCTCCCACATTGGTGGAGAATGTCGATGTGGAAGCTTACGGATCGACCATGAAGCTGAAGCAGCTTGCGCTCATCACCACACCGGAGCCACGCCTGCTCGTCGTGCAACCGTTCGATGCCGGCACGGTGCAAAACATCGAGAAGGCGCTCAACGAGTCCAAGATTGGCATCACGCCGGCGGTCGATGGAAAAATCATTCGGCTGCCCATTCCAGAATTGTCCGAGGAACGGCGCAAAGATCTGGTGCGATCGCTCGGTAAGATGGCTGAGGAAGCGCGCGTGCGTGTGCGAAGTAATCGGCGCGCCGCCCTGGATGAAGCGAAGAAACTAAAGACGTCCGGCGGATTAAGCGAGGACGGGATACACGATCTCGAACAGGAAATTCAAAAATTGACCGACCGCTTTGTGAAATCGGTCGATACACATCTCGAGCACAAAGAGGCCGAGATCATGAAGGTTTAACCTCTTTTCAAGATCGACACAATCCCGGAGACGTTTCGCTCCGCGAAACCCGATGCACGTCTGAATCTGTCGCCAGCGTCACGTCCTCAAAGAGCGACGTCTACAACCGTACTAGATCGAGCAGGAACTGGCACCAGAGGTAAACCATTCCGCGCCAGGAATACTTTACATCGCCGCCATCGGTCTGTTTGAGTACGCCTTTGGAGATGTTGTGCGCGATCTGGTCGCGCAAATCGTTTTCCATTTCGAGCTGGATTCGCTCCTCGTCCAAGGCATCGATTGTATCGAGTTGTACGCTGTTCTTGCGCAGGAATTCACGGTGGCTTTGGTAAAGCTGCCAGAATGATTGGTCGGGCCGCTGCCGATTGATCCGAAATTGCGGCGTCAATTTTAAGCCATAGGAAAGCGGGTAATTCCACGTCGTCCAGATCGTGCCGCCCTTGACGCGTGATGAGATGCGCAAATAATAAAACGAAAGGTCGTGTTGCTCGTTCAGGCAGATGGTGGCCTGTGCCCGATCTTCGTCGCGATAAAACAACCGAAAGAATTGGCGGTAATCCTCCCAGTCCCAGCCGGCATCGTTCACGTGAACAAAGCCTTCGTTCTCGATTTCGCGTGTGATGTCGTTAAGCGTTGGGAACGTGTCCGACGACGGCGGCGATTTGGGGCGGAGCCGTTTTTCTTTTGGCAAGCGCAGCGTGCGGATACGCGTGAGAATTTCAAGCCACGGCAGGAACAGCCAGCTCAAGGCCGCGGCCAGTCCGAGAATCCAACTTCCCGTAATAAAATAGATCGCGAGATACGAAGAGATGAGAATGCCTAGCGCGCCCGCTTTCTGCGAAAAGGAAGTTTGAAAGCTGCGGAGGGCGACGCTCAGCACCGCCACTCCCAGAGTGAGGAAAAGCCCGAAAAGCATTACGGCTTGATCGCGTGCTCGCGCAAAAATCCTTCGAGCTGATCGGTATCGAAATTCGCCAGCACCTTGTCTCCAGCCACAAACGTGGGCACGTAAGTTTGATCGGAAAGATCCTTCATTTCTTCATACGCTTGTCGATCTTGCCCGACGTCGATCTCGGTAAAGTTGTAACCGCGTTCGGTCAAATAATCCTTCGCGTCAATACACCACGAACACCACTCGCGGCTGTAAAGTTTTAATTCCATCGACATTGCGGAAATAAACGAGCGCGCGGTCGCTCCGTCAACACCGTTGCCTTGTATCGGAATTAGTATGACTTTGCCCAAATAACGCGGCGCTGGCTCGGTTCGCCCGTAAAGATACAACGGCCCGGTTCGGAATCGCCAAATGGGATAACGCGGATCGTGACTTTGAGATCGTTTTTTATTTGTTCTTCGACGTCACGCGAGCCGTTCCAATGCGCGAGCACAAAGCCACCGTGGATTTCTGGTTTCCCGGAATTCCTGGGCGTGAAAAAATCGTAGAACTCCTCCTTCTTCTCGATCTTGCGCGTGTTTTCGTTCCGGAACGTCTTCGCGCGATCGTAAAGATTCTGCTGGATCGACATGAGAATCTCCGGCGCGCGCGCGACGAATTCTTGCGTCGCAATAAATTGCTTTTCTTTGACCGGTTGATCGCGTCGGCTGACAGCGACCGAATTTTTCTCCAGATCTCGCGGACCAATCTCCACGCGCAACGGCACGCCCTTCTTGATCCACTCCCAATTCTTCACGCCGCCGCCGATGTCGCGCCGGTCCACTTCGACCTCCAGTGCAAGATCGACATATCGCTTTGCACGCAGCTCCCGCGCGAGCTTCTCGCAAGCCTCGAGCACTTCTCCGCGCGTCTCTTCCTTCGGCGAAATCGGAAGAATCACAATCTGCGTAGGCGCAATCCGCGGCGGCAGGACAAGTCCGTCGTCATCGCTGTGCATCATCACCACCGTCCCCACCATGCGCGTGCTCATTCCCCAACTCGTGGTCCAGCCGAATTCCTGTTTGCCTTCGCGATTCTGAAATTGAATGCCACTGGCGCGCGAAAA
>JBEEGY010000271.1:0-3998 GCA_041167145.1 Verrucomicrobiota bacterium | reverse complement strand
GCGTCGCGGCCAGGACCAGACCGCCCGGCGTGTGCAGAACCAAATCGAGCGGTATTTCCGGATCGGTCAGATGAATGGCGCGGAGAACCTCCTCGCTGTCGTTGATGTCGATGTAACGGAAGAATGGAAAACCTAAAAAGCTCATGGTCTCCTGCCGATGAACGAGCAGAACAACGCGCGACTTCCGTTCGCGCTCGATGAGAGTGATGAGCCGTTTGCGCGATGCTTCCAGCAACCGTTGCGTAATGACGGGCTGCAGCGCCGTCAGCATGAAAAACAACCAGAATAAATCCATATGCATTGTTCCTAACGACGGCGCGGTTCCCACGCCCATTCCATCCCAAACTCATCCGGTTGCATCGGCCGGCGCGGCCGACGCACGAACAGCCAGCACAATAACATTCCGCTAACAAATCCGCCGATGTGCGCCCACCAGGCAATGCCGCCGACCTGCTGCGGACCGGTCAGGGCAAGCGTGCCGCTAAATAATTGCGCGAAGAACCAAATGGCCAGGTAGAACACGGCCGGCAGTTCGAAAAAGAACGGGAAAAAGAAGATCGGAAATACCACGATCAGACGTGCCATTGGAAAAAAAAGAAAATAAGCTCCGAGCACACCGGCGATCGCGCCGGAAGCGCCGATCGAGGGCAAAGTGGAATCGGGATTCGTCAACACATGCGTAAGTCCGGCGATCGATCCGCAGACAAGATAGAAAATCGTAAACCGGATCGGCCCCATCCGATCCTCGACATTGTCGCCGAAGATCCAAAGCGTCCACATGTTGGCCAAGATGTGCAGCCAGCCGCCATGCAAGAATTGGTGCGTCAAGATGGGCCAGTAATTTCCGACCGGAAACCCGACGGATTCCGCCCAATCGGGATGAGTGAAACGCGCCGACACCAGGCCGAATAAATACGCAATTCTCTCAAGCGATTCGTGTGACAATCCAAGCTCAAAGAAAAACACCAGGACGTTGACGAGAATCAACGCGCGTGTCGCCACCGGTACAGAACTACTGGGGATGGAATCCTTGATCGGAATCATGTTGCTTCTAAGTATCGTGGCCGCCGCTTGCGACGGTTGTTAGAATATGTGGCTGAGGCAGTTAACGCTCGACGAATTGACGCACGTACTCCGCCACCGCATCGCGCCAGGAACGCGGGGCCGCGCCAGCGAGTCCTGCATATTTAGCGGTGGAAAGAACAGAGTAAACGGGACGTCGCGCGATAAAGTTTTTCATATCGGCGAGTTTGAGCGGAGCAACGGTTCGCGCCTTTAGCGGGACGCCGAGTTCGTGACAGCAATCGATGGCGTATTGCGCATATTCCTTCCAGCTGCATTCACCGGCATTGGCGAAATGCAGAATGCCGCTGTAGCCGGGACCGCTGGCCCCGGCCTTTCCGCGCTCAGCATCGAATGCGTTCGGGGTGGCTACAGCAGAAAGAAGTGCTTGTGCGATATCGAGCGTGTAAGTGGGCGTGGCGAATTTGTCGGCGATGGCGTCGACCTGTTCGTTGTCGCGGGCGCGCTTGATCACGCCGTCGACGAAACTCGGACGATCCGGACCGAAAACCCAGGAAACCCGCACGACAAGATGTCCGTCTTGCACCGCGAGCACATTTTCTTCCCCTGCCCGCTTCGATTCGCCGTAAACGCTGATTGGATTTGCAGGATCGCTTTCGACATATGGTTCGCGGTTTTCGCCGTCGAAAACGTAATCGGTGCTGATATGGATGAATTTCGCGTTTTTATCGCGACAAATCTCCGCTATGAGGCGGGGCGCTTCCGCGTTAATCGCGAAAGCTTGATCGCGTTCCTTTTCGCAAAGATCGACATTGGTAAATGCGGCGGAGTTGATGAGAACGCCGAAATCGAGATTGTCGATCTTAGTGTGGATCTGTTTTGCATCGGCGAGATCGAGTTGCGCGTGATTGAAACCCGTAAGGTCAAATTTGTCGGCGAACTCGCGCATGAGCGCGGTGCCCAACCGGCCGCCCGATCCGATAATGACGATTTTCACATTTTCTTCCCGATCTTAACCACTAATGAACACGAATTTACGCTAATCCAGAAACGTTCGTGCCCATTCGTGATCAAAAGTTAGCTGAACAATTCAAAATCTCGCTCGCGAAAGCGGACGAGGGCCGGATTTTTTTGCCACTAATGGAGACGAATCTACGCTAATCTAAAACAGTTCGTGTCGATTCGTGTTCATTCGTGGTTAACAGCTCCGTTAGCGCCATTTCGTTGGCCTACGGAAAACTCAGACGGTAAAAACGTCTCGTTAGGCCAACTGCGCCAGAGTCATCGTATTGGAACGCGCCAGTCGAGTCCGCCGCAACTGGCGGTGGGGAGATTGTCGTAAAACTTCCTGGGCTCAAATCGGGAGAGACTTGGAGGTTATTAACCTGATTGGGTGCACCGAGGCACTGCAAAACAATATGACCGTTGGCAAGCCGAGTGATGGAAGTAATTTTCACCGCTGGTGGACAAGTTGTGATGGCGTCAACTTTGGCCCACCAAGTTCCCCACTTGCTGTCGCTGCCGTCAACAGTAGGCGGCGCTTGCAACTTGGCGTATTCCTGAATCGTCCAGAAAGAGCAGTCGTCAGTTGGGTCGACCACGGTGTGACTGAAGTCGCCCCAACGATTCCGACCGGAGCCCTTTACCTTACTGTAACAATCCTGGCCGGCCTTGTAGATGACCGGGTCGCGCATGGTTCCGGCGGTATCAGAGTGATCGCGGTACGCGTAGCCGGCCGAAGCAAACTGGGCCGAAGAGAACTGCGAAAAACCAAGGAGCACATCGTTCTGCATATTCACGGCGATTGAAGGATAATCATACCAGTTGCCGCCATTCGTATCCGTCGCGGTTGGGTCGTCAACCCGCCCGCCTTGAATCACATCGCCGGACACATCCAGTTGCGTCCACTGCACAGCCGTATGAGTAAGAGTGCTCCCCGCCGGAAGCCCGATCGTTTGCGCATACCAAATACTGTTATTGCGAAACACAACCGCCGAAACGGAGTCATCCGAGCTCTCAAATCCCAGAGGAGCAGAAGTACAAGTTCCTTGGGCTTGCGGGAGGATATTGTTTGGCTGTCCCTGCGCGGGATCTGTCCATCCACCGCCCGGCCTCGTTTTGAGCGTTCCGGTAGTGAATATTGGGTTGGCCGGAGTGCCCGTGATCGTGTCCAGCATATACGTGGCGCTGGCGCTATCCACCTGAACAACGAGATACTCGGTCTCTTGCGTGGATGAATAGGTCGTTGCAGGATGGACATCACCATAACCATCTCCCCCTAACGAAACGCCGGTAAAGTACGTGTTAACCAGCGTGCCTGTGCGAAAGGTCGGATAATCGATCACCAGTGCGCGCCCATCGCTACCGCCGGTCGTGCTGTTGAGCATTATTATCGACACCGCTATCCAGTTCTTGTTGAAACCCAACATGGGAAAGTCGGCGTTGTTTACATCCGGAGGATCGGTTCCAATTCGGGCAGGCACTTTGAACAGGAAATAGTTACCAGCAGGGTCGGATGTCTGGGAGATGCCGACGAGGATCGACGTATTAGCGGTTTGCGAGTCCGACGCGGCTGTCAGGATCCAGCGGTCGTTATAGGGATCATATTCGACGTTCGGATCGAATGGTTTGTCCGCCCCAACCGCAGCCCAGAAGTCGCGAATCGAGACGTCCGATCCAATTTGAGCGCCAGTCTTGTCCTGAACACGGTAATTGTTATTTAGCGTGGTAAAAATTCTGTTGATTGAATTTGGGCTGACTGCGCCCGTTGTGTCTGGAGGAATAACAAATTGAGTGGTCCCCGCCCGTGGGATGTCATCCAATCCGGCAAAATTTACGGCAGCCCCTTGGGAAGGGACTCCAGTTCCGGGTAAATCCACAGGCGTCGCGGGATTTGGAGGTTCTGCCCGCATTGCGCTCGTATCGATTTTTTTAACCTTCCGAACTTCAGGAGCAGCCTCAAGCACCGGCTCGCC
>JBEEGY010000270.1:0-3258 GCA_041167145.1 Verrucomicrobiota bacterium | reverse complement strand
CGGTGCCGACCAGCACCGGCTGCTGATTGGCGTGATGTTCTTGGATCTCGTTTATGACCGCGTTGTATTTCTCGCGACGCGTTTTGTAGATGCGATCGTTCGCGTCCTTGCGCGCGACCGGTCGGTTCGTCGGGATGACGTTGACGTCGAGTTTGTAAATATCGTGAAACTCGGCCGCCTCGGTCTCGGCCGTGCCGGTCATGCCGGCAAGCTTCTGATAAAGCCGGAAATAATTCTGGATCGTGATCGTGGCCAGCGTCTGCGTCTCGCGATCGATCTGCACGCCTTCCTTCGCTTCGACCGCCTGGTGCAATCCATCACTCCAGCGCCGGCCCGGCATCTTGCGTCCGGTGTATTCATCGACAATCACGAC
The DNA here is from genome assembly GCA_041167145.1 of Verrucomicrobiota bacterium. Classification (GTDB taxonomy): domain Bacteria; phylum Verrucomicrobiota; class Verrucomicrobiia; order Chthoniobacterales; family UBA10450; genus Palsa-1382. The sequence continues at coordinate 2,885 of JBEEGY010000270.1, read as the reverse complement.
CTTGTTGTCTTCAATGACGTATTGAACGTCCTTCTCGAACAGGCAGTAAGCCCGCAGCAATTGTGAAATGTTGTGGATGCGCTCGGCTTGCGCATCGCAATGCTCTTGCCGCTCTGTCTTCTTCGCGTTCTTCTGATCGTCCGGCAGCGATGGATCGAGATCGATCTCCGTGAATTCGCTGATCAAATCCGGCAGCACGAAGGAATTCGGATCGTCCGGATTTAGAAATGCTCGGCCTTGCTCCGATAAATCGGCTTCGTTCGATCTCTCTTCGATGGTGAAAAACAATTCTTCCTTGAGGGCGAACAGTTCTTCTTTGCGCGTGTCCGCATAGAACGATAGCTCTGCTTTATCGATGGCGCGGCGCTTCTCCGGGTCCTCCATCATGCGCAACAGTTGCTTGTTGCGCGGCTGACCGAGTTTCACTTTAAACATGAGCAGGCCGGCGTCTTCCGTCTCGCCCGTCTCAAATTTCCCCATCGCTTCGCTCGCCATCCGGTTGCAGAGCATGTTCTGTTTTCGGATCAGTTGGTCGACCAGCGGTTTCCATTTGTCGTACTGGTGGGTCGAAATTGTCGAGGGCCCGCTGATGATGAGGGGCGTGCGAGCTTCGTCGATCAGAATGGAGTCGACCTCATCGACAATCGCGAAGTGATAACCACGCTGGACCTGCTGTTCGCGCGTCGTGGCCATGCCATTGTCGCGTAGATAATCGAAACCGAACTCACTGTTCGTTCCGTAAGTGATGTCCTTCGCATATTGCTCGCGACGTAAATCCGGCGGCTGATCGTGTTGAATGATGCCGACCGTGAGCCCGAGAAAACTGTAAAGCTGTCCCATCCACTCTGCGTCGCGTCGCGCCAGATAATCGTTCACCGTCACGAGATGCGCGCCGCGCCCGGTCAACGCGTTGAGATAAAGCGGCAATGTCGCCACCAGCGTTTTGCCTTCGCCCGTCGCCATTTCCGCGATGCGACCCCGGTGCAGCACCATTCCGCCGATGAGCTGCACATCGAAGTGCACCATGTTCCAGGTCATCGGCTGATCGCAGACCGTGAAAGTTTCTTTGCGTTCGGTCAGCCGCCGGGCCGCGTTTTTCACCACCGCGAACGCTTCCGGCAAAATTTCCTCGAGCCGTTTCCATTGCTCTTCAACGTCGCCAATCTTCGTGAGTTCCTCTTTCCACGACGCCGTTTTGGCGCGCAATTCGTCGTCCGAAAGTTTCTTGAACTCCTCGTCGAACTCATTGATACGAAGCACCGTCGGCGCAAGACGCTTCAACTCGCGCGTGTTCTTCGACCCGAGTATTTTCTTTAAAATCCAGCCAACCATGTCGTGTTTACTATCGATGAGATTCTTTCACTATCAATCAGGGGAGCGCATGCGCCTCGCGAGCCGATTCGGCGCCCTCGCCGAAGTTATTCTGTAATTTCATCTTAGACGCCTTTGTGCCCTTTGTGTTCGTTGTGCGGCTTGCTTTCGCCCCATCTCGCGCTGCTTTGTTCCCGAATCCCGCCGTGGCGGGATGAGGGACCTCACGCCGGCTCATTGATTACTCTCGATATCTAGTGTGAGCACCCAACCCCTCTGTGAGGTCCTTCGCTCAGGATGACACCTTTGCCCGTTGTGAAAGTAGAGGACATTGTGCGAGAAACTTTTGCGGTTAAGATCGAAGGCATGAAGAAGATCATTTCCACTCCCGATGCGCCCGCCGCCGTCGGCCCCTACTCTCAAGCCGTGCGCGCAGGATCGACAATCTACTGTGCGGGACAAATTCCGCTCGATCCAAAAAGCGGCCAGATCGTTTCCGGTGGAATCGATGCGCAAACGCGTCGCGTCCTCGACAATGTCACAGCCGTTTTGAAAGCGGAAGGCCTGACCTTCGACAACATCGTCAAGACAACCATTTTCCTGATGGACCTGGCCGATTTCCAAACGGTCAACGAAATCTACGGCTCCTATTTCAAGGGCCAGCCGCCCGCGCGCTCCACGGTGCAGGTAGCCGGTTTGCCAAAAGGCGCGCGCGTCGAAATCGAAGTCATCGCTGTCGCCGGCGATGATCGCTCGGCGGGAAAAACCGCTAGCGACACTTCCGGCTAAGATCGACAAGCGCAAGATCGACATATTCTGCTCGCAAGACTTTCGCGCCCGATCTCCGCTTCTGGGGAGCGCACGCGGCTCGCGTGCTGGCAAAGGCGTCCTCGCCTTTGCGAACTTCACCTCGGCGTTTCGGCGGCGCCAAAACAGGCACGCGAGGCGCGTACGCTCCCCAGACGATGAGCGAAGATTTACTGAGTCTTTTCCGCAAAACGGGCGCGCTGCTCAACGGCCACTTCATTCTGCGTTCCGGTCTGCGCAGCCGGGAATATTTTCAGTGCGCATTGCTGCTTCAATACACAGACGTTGCCGCGCGCGTTTGCAAACAACTCGCCGACAAATTGCGTGAATTTGAATGCGACTCCGTCATCTCCCCTGCTCTTGGCGGAATTATTGTCGGGCAAGAAGTCGGCCGCGCCCTGGGCAAACGTCATATCTTCGTTGAGAAGGAAGCCGGCCGCCTGGTCCTCCGCCGCGGATTCAAGATCGAAAAAGGCGAAAAATTCATCGTCGCTGAAGACGTGGTCACGTGCGGCGGTCGCGTTCAGGAGACGATCGACATCGTGCGCGCGCACGGCGGGATCGTTTCTGCGGTTGGGGTGATTGTCGATCGCAGCGGCGAAAACAAACCAAACTTCGGGTGTCCGTTTATCAGTTTGATTGAGATGAACGTCGAAACTTTCGAAGCCGATAAGTTGCCTCCCGATCTCGCGAAAGTCCCCGCGGTAAAACCGGGAAGCAAGTAAAACAAGGAGCGGCGGTCTCCAGACCGCCGAGGGGGCGATTTG
>JBEEGY010000269.1:0-5751 GCA_041167145.1 Verrucomicrobiota bacterium | reverse complement strand
GCGCGGGCCGACTTCGAGCGGGCTCGCGTCATCGTGGAAAAATCCGTGCGCGACGTTCCGGATGATTCAGGCCGTCACGCGCAACTCGGCGCGATTTTCGCTGGCCTTGGCCGGAAGGAAGAAGCGATCCGTGAAGGCAAACGCGCCGTCGAACTTCTGCCGGAGTCGAAAGACGCCTTCGAGGGTCCACAAGTGACGATCGCCCTTGCCCAAATCTACTGCTGGACCGGGGAGAAGGAGCAGGCCTTGCAATTGATTGAACGTTCGCTCTCTACGCCAAACGGAATCACCGTTCCACTTTTGAAACTCGACCCGGTCTGGGACCCGATCCGCGGTGATCCACGCTTTAAAGCTTTGATCGACAAGCACAGTGCGAAGACTTAGCGCCGCGCTATTTTTTTTAATCGTCGCGGCCACGGCGCGCGCGGAATGGAAGGTAACTTCCACACAAAACGAACCGTCGGCCGTTGCGGGCATCGAGCATCGACATTTTATTCTGGAAGATTCTGAAAGCGGCCAAAGTGCGATTGTCGATCTTGCCATTTTTTCCGCGAAGTCGTGCGCGCTCCGCGTGATCGATAATCCGGACGGACAAAACAACCTGGCCGAGGCGATGGAACAAAAGAAATGTGTCGCCGGAGTGAACGGCGCCTATTTCGACCCAAACTTCGCGCCCATCGGTTTGCGCGTTGTTGACGGAAAGCAACTCGTGCCGCTCGTGCGAGCCCGCTTGTTGACTGGAGTTTTGAGTTCGTCAGCGCTGGGAATTCAAATTGTGCGTCTAAGTGAATTTGCGCGAAAACAAAAACTCGATGCTGGGCTCGAATGCGGACCGTTCCTGGTCGATCTTGGCGCGGCTGTGCGAGGGCTCGATAAGACGCGCTCCGCTCGCCGCACGTTTGCTGCCGTAGATCGGCGCGATCACGTCGCGCTTGGCATCAGTTCGGAAGTGTCTCTCGCGGAGATCGGCAAAATCTTGTCGAACGCGTCGATTGCGCCCGATTTCAAAATCTGGCGCGCATTGAATCTCGATGGTGGGTCCTCCAGCGCTTTTTGGTTCAAACGCAAGGAGGGGAGCGTCTTTTCAATCCCCGAACAAAAGACCGTGCGCGACTTTGTCGGAGTCGTCCCCCGCTGACCCCTCGCCGTCATCCCGAGGGGAGCGAGGACCTCACATTCGAAGCTTGCGTTACCGGGTGAGGAATGCGTGATCTATCACCCTATGAGGGGTCCCTCTTTTCACTCGGGATGACATAACATGAAAACGTTCGGCGGCTTCAAATCGGGAGAAAGGTTTTTCTACGGTGAATTGCGCGGTGAGGAAGTCCATGTGCTGGCGCATCCATTTTGGATCGACCTCGTGCCGACAGGCGAGGTCCTCAAGCTCACAAATGTAGTTGTCGATCTTGCCGTGGCGCCGTCGAAGTTGATCGCGGTCGGACTGAACTATGCCGATCACATCGCGGAGATGAAACGAACGGCCATCGGCACTCCGCTGATTTGGTTCAAGGCGCCCAGCTCGCTCCTGCCGCACAACGGCACAATCGAGATCGCATTCCCAGAACATCAAACTGATTACGAAGTGGAACTGGCCATCGTCATCGGTAAACAGGCGAAAAACGTTACGGTCGACCGCGCCCTCGATTTCGTTTTCGGTTACACGGTCGGGCTCGATATCAGCGATCGCGATTTGCAGAAGAGCGAAAAACAATTCGCGCGCTGTAAGTCGTTCGACACTTATACGCCGGTCGGGCCCTTCGTGCATACCGATGTCGATCTTGCCAACCTGCCGATCGAGCTGACGCAAAATGGCCAGGTCCGCCAAAAAGGGCGCACCGGTCAGATGATTCATTCACCGGCGCAGATTATTTCCTTTGCCAGCCAGAGAATGACATTGCTCCCCGGCGATCTGATTTTGACCGGCACGCCATCGGGCGTCGGACCGATTCGTGCAGGCGACCGGCTCGAGGCGAGCGTCGGCAATTGGCCCGTATTGCAAAATAAAGTGGCAAACGCGCGCTGATTGATTCACGGCGGATTGCGGAAATATCCGAATTGATTTGCTTGTCCTACATCCCTCGGACGCAGATAATCCGAACTAATTAGGCGAACCTTCGGTGGTCCGAAGTGTCTAACATTAAAAGTGAAAAGTTTTGCTCGACTCGACACGAAACCCTTTGGGATAAAGGAATATACCGTCACTGGAAACCGAGCTGGTAACGGAAACTCTGCCGCAACTATGAAAACATTGCTAACTCTCTCTATCTGTTCCGTAACGTTTGCCCTAACTGCATTTGGCCAAACTCCTCCTCCGCCGCCGCCACCAGGGCCACCTGCTGGAGCTCCCGCGGCTAATGCCCCGGCTGCGCCAGGCGCCCCTGCAGCTGCTCCGGGTGCTCCTACAAACCCAGCTGCGCAAATGCCGCCGCCGCCCGGTGGAATTCAACCAGCCGCGCCCGGAACTGCGCCAGGCGCTCCGGGAGTTGCGCCAGCTGCACCTGGAGTTTCACCAGCCGCACCGGGCGCTCCAGCTGCGCCAGGGTCGTCCGTGGGCGCGACGCTTACTTCGCCCGCTCCCGCCGCCAGCGCATCTGCTTCAGCCTCGCCCGCGGCTGCCGAGCGCTCCAGCGCCATGAATGGAAACTTTCTGATCGCTAATTTCAACAAGGGCGGCCCGATCATGTGGCCGATCCTGATCGTGTCGATCATCGCCGTTACCGTTGTGCTCGAGCGCATTTTCTGGTGGGCCGGCCGCTGGTTCCGCCGCGATCCGAAAAGAATCGAAAAGGTTTTCACAGCGATCGAAGTGGGCGACGTGACCGAAGCTTCGCGGCTCTCGCGCGATTCCCGCGACCCGGTTCTGCGCATGATGTGGAATGGTCTCAACCATCAACACGCTTCGTTGCAAGGCGCCCTGCAGGTGGCAGCCGGTATCGAAATCAAACGCGCGGGCCGGTTCCTGGTCGTGATGGACACGTTGGTCACCCTCGCGCCCTTGCTCGGTTTGCTGGGAACAGTCACCGGGTTGATTCGTGCATTCGGCGCTCTGGGCAACGAAGAGCTTGCGATTGTAGCTGTGACCGGCGGTATCGCAGAAGCGCTTATCGCCACGGCGTGTGGTCTGGGCATCGCCATCTTTGCCTTGATTCCGTTTAACTTTTTCACGTCTCGCGTGTCTAACTTAGAGTTCGAATTGCAGACCGCTGCGACGAACTTGGAGGTGATGCTCGAAGCCACCGCCAAAGCCAAACGCGAAGCCGAAAGAGTGTCCCGCTAAAGTTTCGAGCACAGGCCGGAGAGCCAAAAGTATGACAGTTGTTACACCAATTCCTCACAAGAAAGCGCGCATCGAGATCATTCCCTTGATCGACATCATGTTCTTTCTGCTCGCCAGTTTCATGATGGTGAGCTTGAGCCAGGTCCACATGAAGGGCATTAAGGTGAGCCTGCCCACGGGTGTATCCGGCGAAACGCAAAACAAACGCGAATACATCAGTCTATCCGTAGACAAGGACGGCTATTTCTACTTCGATAAACAGCAGATCGAGTTCGACGCCGTTTTGCCGAAATTACAAGCGATCTACGCGACCAGTCCTGAAGCCAAGGTCTTCGTTCGCGGCGATCGCGAGGCGTTGCATGAAAACGTTATTCGCTTACTCAACCAAATCCGTTCTTCCGGGTACAACAAGATCGCCTTCGAAATCAAAAGCGAGGCTGGAAAGGCAATCCCGGCGCCCGGAGCAGCGAATAAATAAAATGCCCAAACCGATCCTCTACAGGCCCGCCCCGCGGTGGCAATTTTGGGCTTTCCTGGGGGGGGCGCTGCTTGTTCACGGTATTGCCGTGGTGGCCGCGATGAAACGCGAACCGCCTCCGATGGATTTGAGCACCATTCCCGATGCAGTAGTAATTGGCCTCGAACAGGCTCCCCAGCCGCCGGAACCGACGCCGCCCCCCGAGGAGCCCGAGGCACCACCACCGCCGCCGCCGCCCACGAGCGAGCCGGAGTTCAAAGAAGAACAACCAACTCCGCCGCCTAAACCCAAACAACAGGTAAAGATCCAGCCGTTGGCTAAACCGACGCAAGTTGGCGCGACAGTTACGGCGGCCGGCGCGAAAGCTAACGCGACCTATGCTCCCAAACCTGAGTATCCGTATGAGGCGCGCTCCAGGCACCTCACCGGAAGCGGAGTTGCTGTAGTCAGCGTTGATCCATCCGGCAATGTCACGAGCGCTGAAATGGCGCAAAGTATCGGCAATCCGATCCTGGATAATTCAGCGACGAGCGCATTTCGTAGATGGAAATTCAAACCTGGCTCCGTTTCGAGAGCTAAAATACCCATCACGTTCACCATGACGGGGGCGTCCTACTAAAATGAAAGTCGCTTCGCCCATTCCGAAGAAAAGAGCGCGCATCGAGATTATTCCTTTGATCGACATCATGTTCTTTCTGCTCGCCAGTTTCATGATGGTGAGCTTGAGCCAAACCCACATGAAAGGCATTCGTGTGAACCTTCCCTCGCCCGTCTCCGTTCCACAGCCGCCTGATCCGAGCATGGTGACTATTCAAGTTTTGAGCGGCAACGCGACTTACATTAACCGCGAATACGTGCCGGACGATCAGGTCCTTCCCACGCTTTTCGCTTTGCACCAGAAAGATCCCAACGTGAAGGTCTCCCTCAGCGCGGATAGGCTGGCGCTTCACGGTGACGTCATCACGGCTCTCGATCGCATCCGTTCCACTGGGATCACTAAAATTGGTTATCAGGTTAGAGCGGCGCCGTCCTCCGGTGGCGCGCCCGCACCGGCTGCACCGGGCGCTGCACCAGGAGCCCCGCCGCCGCCGCCACCACCACATTAACTTCGCAGTTCCTAGCTTAGGACGACCCGCGCGCCAGGTGGTCGCGCAATGAAGCGATTGCTTTCGCTCGGTGACTGATTCGGTTCTTCGTTTCCGCGGGCAATTCGGCAAACGTCTTGTCGAAATCCTCGGGCACGAAAATCGGATCGTAACCAAAGCCACCGGTGCCGCGCGCAAGATCGACAATTACTCCTTCGGCGACGCCTTCGAATGTGCCGAGCAGCTTTCCTGCGCGCGCCAGCGCGAGCACACAACGAAACCGCGCTGAGCGTTCATGAGACGGCAGATTTCTCCGCCTTAGCTCGCTCAGTAGCTTGGCGACGTTGTCCTTGTCCGTCGCGTTGTCACCGGCGTAGCGCGCGGAATAAATTCCAGGCGCGCCGCCGAGCGCTTCGACTTCCAGCCCGGAATCGTCGGCCACCACGAGTACTTGTCGATCTTGCGCCACGGCCAGGGCTTTCAAAATCGCGTTCTCCGCGAATGTGTGACCGGTCTCTTTAATTTCCGGAATGTTTCGCGCACTCGAAAGATCACGTACATGAAACTCGTCTCCAAGAATCGTAGCAAATTCACGCGTTTTATGCGCGTTGTGTGTTGCCAGCAGTAAATCCATTTCCTTTTCCTCTTTTCCTGCTTTCCTGATTCATAATCCGATGAGCAGCGAGCGCCGTAAACCGTATCCCTTCGACCGGATTGAGCCGAAGTGGCAGGCCGTCTGGGAGGAGCGCCAGATTTTTCACGCGCCCAATCCAGGTGAGAAAAATTTCGATGCCAAGAAATCGAAGTTCTACGTGCTCGACATGTTCCCTTATCCGAGCGGGGCCGGCTTGCACGTCGGTCATCCCGAAGGTTACACCGCCACCGATATCGTGGCGCGCTACAAACGACTG
>JBEEGY010000268.1:0-8814 GCA_041167145.1 Verrucomicrobiota bacterium | reverse complement strand
CGACAAGCTTGACCGGCGAAAAGAAACTTGCTCCCACGGCCGCGTAGGAAGCGGAGCCGCCCATGAGATCGGCGTGCTCTTCCACCGGTGTTTTCACGGTATCGAGCGCAATGGAGCCAACAATCAGCAAAGACATCGGAGTTCAGAGATCAGCGATCAGAAGTTTTTTGCAAGCGCGCGCATACTTAACGATATCCGGAGCCCTTAACAAACCGGAAACAATCACGACGCGTTGCGCACCGGCGGAGATCACTTGCGCGAGATTATCGATCTTGATTCCACCGATGCAAAAGATCGGCAGCGCAAGATCGACATGTACTTGGGGAACGTCGCCAAGGCCGATTGGTTTGTAATCCGGTTTGGTGGGCGTGGCAAAGATCGGGCCGAAACCGATATAATTGGCGCCTTCGCGTGCGGCTGCGCTCGCTTGCGTGAGGCTGTGTGTGGATTTGCCCACGATTAAATCGCGCCCCACTTTCCTGCGAACACCAGCGATCGCATCGTCATCCTGGCCGACGTGCACGCCTTCCACCGGAACTCTTTGCGCGATCTCGGAGTGATCGTTCACAATCAAAGGAATTGAAGATGGCGAAGTCAATTTGTGAAGTTCGGCGGCAACATCGACAAGTTCAGCGATCGATTTCTCCTTCCCGCGCAGCTGGATAAGATCGACATCTCCTTCGATCATCGCTTCGACAACGCGCCGCGCATCGGACGCTGCGACGTAGTTGAGATCGACGATGCCATAAAGCCGGCAATCAGTTAGCGCTTTCATGAGGTGGACTCAAGGAGCGGCTGTCTCCAGACTGCCGAGCTCGTGGCTGCGGTACTCGGCGGCTTGGAAGCCGCCGCTCCTTGAAATTAAGTTCTATTCGTGCAAGCTCGTGCGCGTCGGCCTCAACTGGAAGTTTTCCGAAGACATCACCCGTTCGACAAAACCGGTATCGTAATTGCCGGCACGAAACTCGGCGCTTCGCATGATGGCGCTATGAAAGGGCACCGTGGTTTTAATGCCGGTGATGTAATACTCGTCCAGGGCGCGCCGCATCCGGTCGATGGCCGATTCGCGCGTGGCGCCGACTGTAATCAACTTCGCAATCATCGAGTCGTAATACGGTGGAACGGTATATCCGGTGTAAGCGTGCGAATCGACGCGCACACCGCGTCCACCCGGCGCGTAGTAAAACGCGATCCGGCCCGGGGAAGGCTGAAAATTCCTTTCCGGATCTTCGGCGTTGATTCGGCACTGAATGGCATGCAGTCGCGGCACGGCATGGGCGACATGGGGCGACAACCGTTCGCCGGCCGCAATGCGAATTTGCTCCTTCACCAGATCGCATCCGTAAACTTCTTCGGTGATAGTGTGCTCGACCTGGATGCGTGTGTTCATCTCCATGAAATAAAAACGCCGATCCTGTCCGACCAGGAACTCAATCGTGCCGGCGTTCACGTAACCAACGGATTTCGCAAGCTTGACCGCCGCGTTTCCCATTTTTTTTCGCAACGCTGGAGTCATGAGCGGCGACGGGCATTCCTCAATCACTTTCTGATTGCGCCGCTGAATGGAGCAATCGCGTTCACCCAGATGCACAATGTGACCGTGGGCGTCGGCCATAATTTGAAATTCGATGTGATGCGGATTGACGACGAACTTCTCGATGTAGACCGCGCCGTTACCGAACGCTTTCTCGGCTTCGTATCGCGCGCTGTGATAACCGGTCTTGAGGCTCGGCTCGTTGTGCGCGACGCGCATGCCGCGGCCGCCGCCACCGGCCACCGCCTTAATCATTACCGGATAACCGATTTTCTTCGCAATCTTCGCGGCTTCCTGTTCGTCTTCGACGGTTCCGTCGCTGCCCGGAGTAATCGGCACGCCTGCCTTGCGTGCATAGCTACGCGCCGTGTTCTTGTCACCCATCGCGTGCATCGCCTGCGAGGGCGGCCCGATGAATTTGATTTTGCAGCTTTCGCAAACTTCGGCGAAGTGCGCGTTCTCGGCGAGAAAACCGTAGCCGGGATGAATGGCATCGACATCGCCGATTTCGGCCGCACTCATGATGCGATCGATTTTCAAATAGCTTTCGGAACTTGGCGCGGCCCCGATGCAAATCGATTCGTCGGCTAATTGCACATGCAGCGAGTCGACGTCCGCCTCCGAATAGACGGCGAGAGTGCGAATGCCCAACTCCTTGCAAGCCCGGATGATTCGCAGCGCGATCTCGCCGCGATTAGCGATCAGAACTTTTTCAAACACGAGTTGAGACTTTCAGTTGAGAAACACTCTCAACTACCGCACCCGGAAAAGAACCTGACCGAATTGCACCGGCTTGCCGTTTTCCGCCACTACTTCGGCGATGACACCGCTGGTTTCGGCCTTGATTTCATTCATCACTTTCATCGCTTCGATAATGCAAACCACGCTGTCTTCGGTGACCGTTTTTCCCACGTCAACAAAGGGCGGCGCGTCGGGCGAACCCCCGCGATAGAAGGTCCCCACCATGGGCGCAACAATCTCCTTGAGCGATGCAGCATCAGCCGCTTTTTCCGCGGCCGCTGTTTCAGCTGCGGCAGCGGCGGCGCCCGAAGCAGTCAGAGCCGGCACAGATGAAACCACTATGGGTGCGGCGATGGCCGGTTGCTCGCCGACGCCTTTTTGCAATTTGAGCCGAAATCCGTCCTTCTCCATCTCGAAGACTGAGAGATCGTTCTTCCGCATCAAGTCGATGATGGCTTTGATGTCCTTTAGGTCCACGGCGGTCAGGTGGTCAAGTGAGGGGTTAGGTAAAGCGGTTTTCACAGCCAGGTCAAGTCAACGAATCATGCAGGGAAATCGACAACAGCCCAGCGCTTTAGCGCTGGGAGATGGCATTTCCCAAGAACTTGTCCCGGAAGGGACGGAAGAGCGCCTCTATCGTCCCTGTCGGGACTTACTCAAGTCATAATATTTAAGGCCCGGCGTTAAAACATTGGGGTATTATCGCCACAAACCAAATGCCGAAGCAGTTACACATATTTTCTAGCGTGATCCGAGATCGCATGACAGGTCCCTCGATCGCCGCGGCGACCTCGGGATGACACCGCGAGGAAGCGCGTTACCTGTTGGTATGTCAGAACGCGCTCGCCAGCGACATCATCAACAGTCGCATGACGATTTCACGATTATCGATGAAACAACGGATTATCTTGTCGTCAACAAGCCGCCGTACCTCCTTGTTCATCCAGCGAAGCCGGATGGGCAACCGACTTTATGGAAAGAATTGCGCGAACTGCTCTCCTTTGAAATCGCGAACGGCGGCCAGGTTTCGATCGTTAATCGGCTGGATCGCGAAACGAGCGGGCTCGTCCTCGTGGCAAAAACATCCGCGGCCGCAAGAAAGTTCGGCCTGCTCATGCAAGAGCAGCGAGTGAAGAAGGAATATCGCGCGATTGTTTGGGGCTGGCCGGGTTGGAACGAGCAAACGGTCGACGCACCATTAGATCGACAAGGTAAACATCAACCATCCGCGATTTGGCTAAAGCAAATGATTCATCCGAAGGGGGCCACCGCGCAGACCGAGTTTCATGTCGAGCAGCGTTTCACAAGATCGACATCTACTGCCAGTCCGGCTCGGACCGGCGAGAAGTTCGCGTTGGTGCGCGCGATTCCGCGCACCGGCCGTACCCATCAAATCCGAGTACATCTTTCTTCGCTCGGCCATCCAATTGTCGGCGACAAGATTTATGGACCGGACGAGCGACTCTATCTGCAATTCATCCAGACCGGGTGGACGCCGGAATTGGAACGACAGTTACTTTTGCCGCGGCACGCTTTGCATTCGTCGAAACTGGCCATCGACGATGAAGGGGCCTGCCAAGCCGTAGCCTTGGAGGAATACAAAGCAGCCCGCCGTCGCTCCGCTCCGGCGTGGCAGCCTTCACCGTCTCGTTACACTCCACCGCGAAGGCTGGAATGGAGCAGCCCACTCTATGTCGATCTTGCGCAGTTCTGTAGCGGCGGTCTATGACCGCCGAAATTATTAGATCCGGCGCTCATAGAGCGCCGCTACAGATTGCAATCCAAGCAACTCTTCTTATCGTAGCGCGCCGCATGAAGGTTTTTCGGGTTATTGCGCACGTTCCTTTTCTCCTCGCACTCTGGGTGGCACCAACGCAAACGTTCGCCGACACCAAACGGTCTGGCCGCGAGCTTCTTGATGAGGATGTGAATGCGCCGCACATGGAGTGGGCGGTCGAGTCCGCTTATTTACTTGGCTTTATCAACAGTCCTCACAGCTACGAAATTGCCGCCGAGTTTTTTAGCGCGCGCCTCCGCTGGGGCAAGATCGACACCGACGGATGGCTGCGAGGGTATAATCAATTTTATGTGACCGCGATGGCTGAACCGATCGTTCGCGGTATAGAAAATCACTATTATGGATTCAACACGGGGATGCGTTACAACTTCGTCCGTCCCTATTGGCGACTGGTTCCCTATATTTCGGGTGGGCTCGGCCTTGGTTGGATCGACAGCCACGCGAGTATTCGCGGCGCGCAAGGCCAGGACTTTACCTTCAACATCCTCACCGCCGTAGGCGTTTCCTACGAAATAAACGACCGTTTGAAATTGAACGTGGGCGTTCTTTACGAACATCTTTCCAACGGCGGACAAACCGATCCGAATCCCAGTTTGAATCTTATCGGACCGCAGGTCGGCCTGAATTATTCCTTCTGAGAGCGCGCCTGAACGTGTCATGTTGAGCGAAGCGAAACACCTCTCCATTACATCCGTGGCACCCGAGCGGCCACGGAAGATTCCTCGCGTATCTGCGAGGTTCTTCGCTCCGCTCAGAATGACACGCGATTAAATTTGGCGCGATGAACCCAGCTCACGAAAACATTCTGGTCGTAAAACGCAGCTTGTTCGACAAGCTGGGCAATTTTCATGGATTGAATTTCGAACCGCAAAAATATTTGGAAGCGATTCTTTCGCGCGGGAACAATTTCTTCCTATCGCGCGCTCAAGCGGAGAACGATCCGACGCATAAACAGATAATTCCGTATGCGCTGCTCGCCTGTGGAGACAAAGTTTTGTTTTATGTGCGTGGCAAAAAGGCGGGCGAGCAGCGGTTGGTCGCGAAAGGGTCCATCGGGATCGGCGGGCACATGAACGAAGGCGATGAATCACTCTTCGCCCTGGACGAGGCGGCGTATCGCGCCGGGGTCGAGCGGGAAGTGAACGAGGAAATCGAGATCGACACGAAATTTGAGGACAAGATCGTGGCGTTGTTAAACGACGACACGACGGAAGTCGGCCGGGTGCATCTTGGCGTCGTGCACGTCTTCAAACTGGCCGAACCGAAAGTGGAAAAACGCGAGGCGATGATCACGAACCTTGCTTTCCTCGGCAAAGACGAACTACTCGCGCGCCGCGAATCGCTGGAGACGTGGTCGCAACTTTGTCTCGATTCTCTCGAACGACTGTTGGCTTAATCGCCGTTCAGCTGATTCGTTCGCAAGGCTTGTCCTTGCCTGCCCGGCGTGGCGGGAGCGGAGTCGAACGGATCGACATCGTGCCTCTGAGAAAGCAATTTTTATCGCCCGCTCGCCAAACCGAATCTTACCGCATCCAGCTGCCATCTGCCGACCGGATGGGAGATCTCAATCTCCAGCGTACCCGGCCGCCCGGGATAATTAAGGTGCGCGGTAAAAATCCCGTGCGGCTGGAAGAATTGCGATTCGAATATCACGTGACCGTCAATCTTGATTGGCGGCGCGGGAACACCGAGTTGCGTGAGTGTGTCGATCAAGTTCTTCTGGTTGGACGGCGGAAATTCAACTTTTGCGGCAGGGCTCATCCTGTTTTGAAGGAAGTTGAGATCGTGCTGCACGGCAATGCGCTGGACGGCTTCATTGACAAACTCGCGGCCTTCCTTTTCCGCGGCCTTCGTGTTGGAAAAAAGCCACCAAAACCCGCCCCCTATCAACAAGACAATAATGATAACAATGGGTAAGGCGCCTTCGCCGGCTCTGTTAGATCGACAATTAACTTTGAACATATTCATCAATACCCGAACCCGACTCCTTTGATCACTTCACCGTTGCGAATCAGTGCACCATGCTCCTGTTTGCCGGTGTAAGCGCCAAAGCGGTTCCTTGAATTTACTTTGAACTTAACCAGATAGCCATAAAGATGCTGGCCTTTTGTGCCGAGGTCGGCCGGCTTCGGATCCCCTTCCCATTCAATCTCCGCGCTCGCCGGATCGAGTAACTTTGTTTCCAGCCACTTGGTCACGATTTCCTTGTAGCCAATCGGATACTGGCCGTAGAGCGCAACATCAACCGGTTGATCTGCTGCGTTCACGTTGGGAACGCCTAGCATTCCGGCGAGCGAGGCGGAGAGAAGCAAGGCCATCACTTTCATGAGTCGATCTTGTCCAAACCGGGGTCGCTCGTCCAGTCCAATGAGATGCGCAGACAGGCAGTTGCCGAACATAAAAAGAGACTCGCCCAAGGGTTAAACAGGAAGAGGTCGCCGTGCAGGACAAACCTTGCGCCCTCGCGTCAGCATCCTTCCACAAGAATCATATTTGTTTTGGCGGTACGGTGACGAATCTTGCGCGGCTCGCGGTATTCTTCGCAGTTCAACCATTCCTTGGCGCGCTGCATACTTTCGAATTCGAGCACGACAATCCGCTTCGGCTTCCAATCGCCTTCCAGCGTTTCGGTGGCGCCTCCGCGCACAATGTATTTGCCGCCGTGGTTCGCCACGCTCGCTCCAGCCTGTTTTTTGTACTCCTCGTACTCGACCGGATCGGTCACGTCTATTTCAACAATCACATATGCAGCCATAAGTTTGATTTGGACCTACAAGAGCGTCGCGAGGCGTGAAACGCAAACTTCACATTTGCGGCCGCTTCTGTTTACGATTCGCAGCAATATGAAACGAGCGTTCTTAATTCTGTGTTTCTCCGTTGTTCTTGGCAGCTCAGTTTTTAAGTCGCTCGCCCAGGAGTCGCCTTCTCCGTCTCCCACTCTCGTTGTTCCAGCCGCGGCGGTGAACGTCGCCGATCCGGCGGCCGCGACTCAAGCCTGGCTCGCGACTGTACCAGCCGAGAAACGCGCAAGGTCGGACGCCTACTTTGAAGGCGGCTACTGGCTGCTTCTTTGGAATTTCCTTCTCGGCGTCGCCATCTCGATCTTCCTTCTCCATTCGCGCATTTCCGCGCGGATACGCGATCGGGCCGAGCGCACGACACAGTTCAAAGCAGTGCAGGTCGCGATCTACGCGATATCATTCATTTCTCTAACTTGGGCGCTCAGCTTTCCGCTCACGGTCTATCAGGAATTCTTCCGCGAACATCAATACGGCATGGCCACGCAAACATTCGGCCCGTGGTTCGCGGAACAGATCAAAGCGCTGGTCATAGTGCTAATTTTCGGGTCTCTGGTGCTGATCGTCCTTTACGCGGTCTTTCGGCGCGCTTCACACACCTGGCCAATTTGGGGAGCGATTGTGGCGGTTTTCTTCTCGATTTTGGGCAATTTTATTTTTCCAGTGTTCGTCGAACCGGTCTTCAATACATATAAGCCAATCACGGATCCGGCCATCCGCGATCCCATTCTGGCCCTGGCGCGAGCAAATGAAATTCCGGTCGACCAGGTCTTCGAATTCGACGCCTCGCGGCAAACGAAACGAATCAGCGCGAATGTTGCCGGCTTCTTCGGAACCACCCGAATTGCATTGAACGACAATCTAATGAAACGCTGCACCCTGCCGGAAGTTCGTCACGTGATGGGGCACGAAATGGGACATTACGTGTTGAACCACGGTGTGAAGCTTGTCATGTACTTCGGCATTGTTGCTTTCCTCGGTCTCATGATCGCACGCGGCGTTTTCGATAAAGCCGTGCAACGCTGGGGGACACGCTGGGGCGTACGAGGAATCGCCGACCCGGCCGGACTCCCTCTTCTCGCGCTGATTATCGGCGTCTACTCCTTTATTCTTACTCCGCTTAGCAATTCTAATATACGAATCATCGAGCGCGAAGCCGACGCTTTTGGAATTAACACGGCGCGCGAGCCGGACGCGTTCGCAGCGGTATCTTTAAAGCTCGGCGAATATCGCAAACTCGATCCCGGAAAATGGGAGGAAATTATTTTCTTCGATCACCCAAGCGGCCGGGCGCGGATTCGCATGGCCATGGATTGGAAGGCTGCGCACTTGCCCTGCGGAAATGCACAGTGATCGAGTCACTGATTCGTCTCGCGACTAATTTAGTCCTCTCGAGCTTGCCCATCTACGTCGCGCCGCTCCCGCCGGCTCCGTTGCCGATCATACGAATGAGTCGAAATGGCCAGAGCCACACCCCTGCAGACGGTTTCGGTCTTGTTTGTCATCCCGAATCCCGCAACGGCGGGATGAGGGACCTCGCACAGGCTCCAAACATCACGCTTCTGCCAATTGTGTGATCCGAGACCGCATGAGAGGTCCCTCGCTCTACTCGGGATGACAACGCGAGGAAGCGAATTACGTGTCGGTATGACGGAACGATCATGGCAATAGCCCAGCGCTTTAGCGCTGGGGAAATGGCATTGCCCAACGAACGAGTCCCGAAAGGGACGGAAGGGCGCTTCGATCGTCCCTGTCGGGACTTGCTCGCGTGATAGCATTCATAGCCCAGCGATAAACGCTGGGCCATTATCGCCGCGATCCCACGGTCACAATCACGGGTCATCCCGAATCCCGCAACGGCGGGATGAGGGACCTCGCAAATGCCGAAGTAGTTACACATATTTTTTAATGTGATCCAAGGCCCAATGAGAGGTCCCTCGCTC
>JBEEGY010000267.1:0-9985 GCA_041167145.1 Verrucomicrobiota bacterium | reverse complement strand
GTTCCAGTGAAGCTCGCGGCCGCGGCAACTGCGCTGTTCCTGCTGATTATTTCTCTCCGAACTGCGTCAGCGGCCGCGCCTGGTCTCCGACTCTATCAAGATGGCAAATACGGCGAGGCCTACCAGAGTTTCCAAGAGGACCTGAAAAATAATCCCGATTCCTCGGTGAAGGACAAAATGCAATTTGATGCCGGCGCCGCGGCTTACAAGATGCGCGATTATAACAAGGCGGCCGAGGCATTCAGTCAGGCCTTGCTAACCAGGGACAAAGGTCTTCAGGGCAACAGTCACTTCAACATGGGCCGGACACTGGAAGAACGTGCCGACATGGCCAAGGCCGATGAGGAAGCGCTCAAGGACCTAACCAACGCACAAACTCATTACGAAGACGTCCTGAAGCTCGATCCCAATAACAAAGCGGCCCAAGCGAACTTGGAAGCAGTCAAAGAGAAGATCGAACGGCTCAAGAAAAAACGAAAAGAGAAACCCACGCCAACGCCACCACCGCAACAGCCGAAGAAAGACGAAAAGAATAACCAGGGCCAACAGGATCAAAAGCAACAATCCTCTGGAGAAGGTCAGCAGCAAGGTGGGCAAGGACAGCAGCAAAACCAACAACAGCAATCTCAAGATCAAAAACAATCGCAAAATCAACAAGGGGGACAAAAGGATCAGGAAAAGAAGGAGAACCAATCTCAGGCGAAAAACGACCAGCAAAAGAAGGATCAAACGAAACCCGGCGAGAGCCCTTCACCTTCGCCTTCCGCCGGCCAGGAGAAGAGCGAACAAAAAAAAGAATCTGACAACGGACACCAAGAGCAGTCGTCGCCTTCTCCGAGCGAAACCGGAAGCCCGTCGCCTTCACCATCACCTTCGCCCGGAAGCGGCGAAGGATCGGAAGAAAACGCATCACCCTCCCCCACTCCATCCGGGTCGCCGCAGAAGAAATTTGCTGGCGAAGTGAAGGGCGCACCCGGTGACAAATCAGAAAAACCGCAAGATAAGAACGCGGAGATGGTTCAGGCCGACGAGGAAAAAGAAGGGAAGATGAGCGAGCGCCAGGCCGAGGCTCTTTTGCGATCCTTGAAAGACGAAGAAGCCCGCGTACAACTGGATGAACGCAAGGCCGTGCGTCGTGTCTATAACGACTGGTAACTGTCATGTTTGATGTTCGATGTTTGATGTTTGATTTGCGATGCGCCACGCTGCTTGTCCTGGCCGGGGCATTGTCACTCACAACTGCGTTGGCCGACTCCCCCAGCGTTACCGCGGTCTTGAGCAATTCCGAAGCTGCGGTCGGCGAGACCGTGCGATTGCAAATCCGAGTGACCGGGTCTGGCGCGAAACCGCCGGAGCAAATCAAGGTCGATGGCCTCGAAATCCAACGCACCGGGACCGAGCAACATTATGAGATGCTGAATTTCAGTGTCTCACAGAGTGTGACCTACAATTATACGGTCCTGCCGATAAGGCCGGGCAAGTTCAAGATCCCACCGCAAACGGTGCAGATGGGCAGTAACACGTTTCGCACACAGGAGCTTACCCTGACCGTTTCGGATTCGGCCGGCGGATCAACGCGTTCAAATCCGAGCGCGGCCCAGCAATCGACTGTCGATCCAAAGAAAGTTGGATTCATCGAACTGGTTGTCCCGAAACGCGAAGCATATGTCGGCGAGATCATTCCCGTAGTGGTAAAGCTTTGTCTGAATGCGCGCGTCAGGTTTCAGCAGATCGAGCCGCCTGAAATCAAGGCGCAAGGCCTGACCATGCAAAAACTGGAGAAAGGGAGCCGGGATATGGAGACGATCAACGGTGCGACTTATGATGTTACGACTTTCAAAACCGCGATAGCGGCAGCCCGCACGGGAAAGTTTGAAATCCCAGGGTTGGAATCAAAAGCGCTGGCGTTGCTGCCGCAACGCGACTCGTCGAATCGAAACACTCCGCGACGCCGTTCGCCGTTCGACATGTTCAATATCGATCCGTTCAACGATCCCCTTTTCGGCGATCTCAGAATGGTTGAACCGCAACGGATCACATTGCAAAGCGAACCGGCGACATTGGAAGTCAAACCGTTGCCGCCCAATGCGCCGGCAAATTTCTCTGGCGCAGTAGGCAATTTCACGCTGACAACCGAAGCGAATCCGAAAAGTGTACAGGTTGGCGACCCGATCACCGTAAAATCGACAATCGCGGGGCGGGGCAATTTCGACCGCGTGACTGCGCCCGGTCTGGAAGACGATCGCGGGTGGCACAAGTATCCGCCGTCTTCAAAATTCCAAAAAGATGACGATGTCGGGATCAGCGGGACAAAAACATTCGAGATGGTTTTGTCGCCCAATGAAAAGAAACAAGCCGTGCCGCCACTCACCTTTGCTTACTTCGATCCCGCAAAAGAACAGTATGTGACTTTACGAAGTGAAGCGATTCCAGTGAAGGTGGAAGGAAACGCGTTGCCGTCGGCCGCGACATCAACGACCGCGGCGACAGCTGCAGCAAGTGCGCAATCGAGTCCGGCCGCGCCGGGGTCATCGACCCCGGCTACAAGGAAGCCGCAGGATATTTTGTATCAAGTAACCGACTTTGGTCGTCCACAATCGTTTACGCCGCTGTATGCGCGTCCCATTTTCTGGATGACGCAACTGATTCCATTCCTGGCACTGCTCGGATTCGCCGCCTGGAAAATCCGCCAGGCCAGGATCGACAATCGCGATGCGCAACGGACAGCGGCTCTCCAGCACGAGGCTGCCGATTTGATGCGCAAATTGCGGCGCGATGATTCCTCGCCGCAGGAATATTTCTCGCAGGCATCGCGCGCGATCCAGGTGAAAACGGCGCTGGCGCGCAAGGTCGATCCCAACGCGGTCGATGAGGAAGTCGCGGCCAAAACATTTACGCTCGGCGAAACGGAACGGGCGCAATTGCGCCGCCTCTTTGCCCGCAATGACGAGCTGCGCTACAGCGGCGCGAAGAATGGTTCAGGAAGCATTTCGCGGCAAGATCGACATGAAGTTTTGGAATTGATCGAAAACCTGCGCGCATGAACCGACTGATTGCCAATCTTTCTTGTAGACGTCGCCGTCTGGGCGACGCGAAGCGCGCGCCGTTTAAGAGATTCCCGTCGCGTTTTGCCAAGCGAAGCATCTACGGCGCGATCATCGGCGCCTTTCTTGTTTCATCCGCTTTTGCCCAAAGCGACGCGCACTTTGCCAAAGCGAACCAGGAATATGCGGCCGGACAATTCAAGGAAGCGATCGAGGACTACGAATCGCTCGTTCGCGGGGGGCAATGGAGTGCGAATTTGTTTTACGACCTTGGCAACGCCTATTTCCGGGCCGGCGATTTTGGGCGCGCCATTTTGAATTATGAGCGCGCCCTCGCCCTCGAGCCCCGCCATCCGGAAGCGGACGCAAATTTGCGGATCGCGCGCGACGAAGCACGCGCTCTCGAGCTGGCCACGACCAGACCAGAACGTTCCTTGCAACAACTCGTGAGTTTGAATCAGTACGCCATTGCCGCGTCGATTGCATTTTGGGTGGGCATATTCGCAATCACCGGACTGATTTTTGCGCGGCGTCGTTCTTTTGGCTCAACCGCGCTGTCGATCTTGTCCCTGTCGATCTTCGCGTTCGCGACGGCAACGATCGTTTGGATCGACAACGGCAATAAAGGCCGCGCCCTTGCGATTGTGACCGACAAAGGAGTCGAAGCACGCGTCGCAACCGCCGACAACGCGAACAGTGTGCTCGCGCTGCCGCCCGGCAGCGAAATCAAAATCCTGAGCAAACGCGGTGATTGGATTTACGCGGCGTTGCCGAATAATTTGCGCGGCTGGATCTCGGCGAAAAGCGCGGAACCAATCCGCCTGTAACAGCGCCGCTAAACGCTCGACAGCCGCCCATTCGCTACGAGAGCGGCGATTCGATAGTTGAGAAGGCACGAAAACTTCTCATGTTGAAATGCCATGAACGCGGAGATGGACGTCGGTACTAATAAGAAAGCGTTCCAGATCAATCTGGACGCGAAGAAGTACGGCACCTTCGCCGAGATCGGCGCCGGACAGGAAGTAGCGCGGCGTTTTTTCCACGTGGGCGGCGCGTCCGGGACAATCGCTAAAACAATGTCGGCCTACGACATGACTTTCAGTGACGCAATCTACGGCCCGACCGGCCGCTATGTGAGCCGCGTGCGGCTTCAGACGATGCTCGACCACGAATACAACCTTTTGCTCGAGCGGCTGGATGCGAAACTTGGCGATCAACGGACGTTTTTTGTTTTCGCGGACACAGTCGCGGCGCGCAGTTTCAAAGAGCACAACGAATCGCATGGCTGGCTCGGAGTTCGTTTTCAGACGCAAACCCGCGGCGAGCCGAGCCAGATCATTATCCATGTGCGTATGCTTGATGAAGCCAATGTCGATCAACAGGAAGGGCTCGGCGTCATCGGCGTAAATTTGCTTTACGGCGCGTTTTATTATCACGAGCCGGCAAGATTGATTTCGTCGCTGCAGGAAAACCTCGCCCCGGGACGAATCGAAGTAGACATGATCAAATTCTCCGGACCGGCTTTCGCCGGAGTGGACAATCGCCTGATGAGCTTGCAGCTCGTCAGCCAGGGACTGACCGACGCGATCATGTTCATGGCGGATGGCGAGACCGTGCAACCGGCGGATGTTTTTTACAAAAGGGCCATCCTGGTCGAGCGCGGCAGTTTCCGGCCCGTTACGCATGCAACCAACGATATGCTGGACGGCGCGCGCAAAATTTTCCTGAAAGAGTGCGGGTGTTCCGACAAAGAGCTTATTGTCCTGATGGAAATGACGTTGGAGAATTTGCTTTCCGAAGGACAGCTAAATCACGCGGATTTTCTGGCACGCGTCGACATTTTGGGCGCGCTTGGGCGGACGGTACTGGTGTCACGTTTTCGTGAATATTATCGGCTGGCCGGTTATCTTTTCCGTTACACGAACAAGATGATCGGCTTGGTCATGGGCGTGCCGAGTTTGATGGAAATTTTCGACGAGAGATATTACCTCAACCTCGAAGGCGGGATTCTCGAAGCACTCGGCCGCATGTTTAAAGGCGGGTTGAAGTTGTTTGTTTATCCGATGATCGACGAAGGGACGGGCAAAGTGTTGACCGCAACCAAGTTAAAAGTGGCGCCGAATCTGCAATCGCTCTTTCAGTACTTGATCGACAATCAGTTCATCGAAGAGATCGCGGACTATAATCCGGAATATTTGGGAATTTATCCACCCGACGCGCTGGCCAAGTTGCAGGCCGGAGACAACGGCTGGGAGCGCATGGTCCCGCCGGAAGTCGTCACGATGATCAAAGAGCGCGAATTTTTCGGTTATCGCGCGCCAGTTGCGGCGTGAGAAGTTCTCTGTTCGAGCCCTTCGTGCGACGCTGAGCAGGGGAGAAAGCGCCTATGTCGGCACGGTTCCCGCTACATGGAAACCCACCACCATGGCGCGACGCGGAGATTCTGTAATTGGCATAGATTTGGGAAAACATGCCTTCAAAGCTGTTTCGCTTCGGCGAAAGAGCGATTCACGTTTTGTCTTGACCGGTTTTGCGTCACGCGACGTGCCGGAAGAATTTAAAAGCGCGGATCAACTCGCACAGGAACTCAAGCAATTGCTGCGTGAAGTCGGCGGGGGCGCCAAAGCTTGCGCCGTGGCCATTTCGGATCCCGCTTCGCTCCTCCGCATTGTTGAACAACCAGCCACGCCGGTTGAGTTGCTGCGCAACGCTTTGCGCTTGAATGGTCTGCTCGTACTCAACCAGGAATGCAAAGATTTCGTGCTCGACATCACGCCGGTCGCATCTAACGGCAAAAGCGGCGCTGAATCGATGGAGACATCAGGCAATGTCGCGGTCCAGGGCACGGTTACGACCGCGACGAAATATCTCGTCGGCGGAATGTTGCGGCCCGTTGTTCGGCAGATTGCGGAAGCGACTGGCAAAACACGGGTCCGGGCGGAAATCCTTCAGCTCGCGCCTATTTGTTCGTTTAACGCCTTCGAATTTGCTTACCCGCAAGTTTTTAATGACGAAGCCTTTTTGCTTCTCGACATGGGTCACTTGCAAAGCACCGTCCTGATCGGAAGCAAAGGGGAACTCGTCCTTGTCCGAAGCATTGATTATGGCGGCAAAGTCCTGACTCAGGCGCTGACCGCCGAGGGCGCGCTCGACGCCAATGCTGCCTGGCTCATGATTCACGAAGGCGATGCTGGAATGGCGGAGATTTGCCATGGCTCGCTTTCCCGGCTCGCCACGGAGGTGCGCAATTCGATCGGATTTTTCGAAGGTCAACGCGAAGAAAGCATTCATCGAATTTTTGTTTCCGGCGGCCTCGCCCGCGCCGAAATGATTCTGCAAACGCTGAGCGACGAGCTCGGCTTGCCCTGCGAAATTTGGGACCCGCTCGAAACGTGCGAAGTCGCGCTTCCCGCCGCCAAGCGCCAGGCGCTGCCCAATGAATTTGTTTCGCTCAATGTCGCCTGCGGTGCGGCTTTTGAATATCTAAAACACTAAACAGCCAATGGCCCTTCATCTTAACCTCCTCCACGAGGAGATTTCAGAGCAGCGGCAGCGTCAACGCGATCCACTTAAGATCGGCATGATGGTGCTCTCCGGTTTCGGCGCCCTGCTTTTCGGGTATTACGCCTGGAATGTTTACCAGACCCTCGAGATCAAGAGTCGTCTTGGCGCGGTCGAACGCGAGTGGGCCAAGGTCGAGCCAAAAGTGACAGCCGCACAAAAGCGCTCCGCGGAATTGAACGGCATTATCAGCACCACTCGAGTGCTCGATGGAATGATTGACGATCGATTTTTCTGGGCGCCATTCTTACAAAAGCTCTCGCGTTGTGTGGCCCCCAATGCGCAGTTGACCAGTGTTGACGGCACTGTGCTCGACGAGAACAAGGGCGTCGCTGTTACGGTTGAAGGCGTCTCCGCCGGCCGTGAACCGCGCGCCGCCGCCGAAGACCTGCGCCAGATGCTGCTGGAGCAGCTTGGCCAAAGTTACAAAGAGGTAAAGGTCGAATTCAAGACGCTCGAAGACCTTGATACGATCGTAAACATAAGCGGCACAAACATGCCGATGTCGCGTTACGCCCTCTCCATTACTCTCACTCTATCTTCCACGACCAAGCCCGCCACCTCTCCCGCTCCGGCGAAAAATTCAAAACGATGATTGCAGGAAAGCTTAAGAAAGATCAAATCCAGAAGCTTGCGCTCAGCGCCATGGGCTTCGTTATTTTGCTCTATGTCTATTTCAGTTTCTTCCTCGGCCCGTTGAATAGAAGTCGCAGCGCGACGCTAAGTAAAATCAACGACCGACAAGCCCAGCTCAGCGCTTCGAAAGGCGATATCAGCAAAGCCACCAACCTTGAAAAGCAGGCTGCTAAAGCCACGGTGCGTTTTAAGGCTTTGAAAGATTTGAGCCCGGAAGGCGCGCCCATTGCCTGGTTCCCGCCACGCATTAAAGGATTCTTCGCCAACCAACAGATCGACAAAGCTTTCGCGCGTCTGGAAAGTAGTAGCACTTTCAAACAGACCGAGCTTGCCGAGTGGTCAAAGGTAAATTGGGTAATCGATCTGCCCCAGGCCGACTTTGTCACGCTCGGGACCGCCATCGCGGAGTTGGAGAACTCCGAGCCGTTGCTCGCGGTTACGAAGATAAAGATTCAAACCCTCCCCGATCAGCCGCAATTCCAGCAGGTGACTCTCACGGCTTCCACCACCATGCAAAAGCGATGAAAAAGATTCTCTTCATCTCCATGTCGATCTTGACGCTCGGTTCTCTCCGCGCCGCTGATAAACCTGCCGTCGAAATAAAAAACAAATCCGCCTTTGCCGTGGAGGACGCCAGCCGCAGCCCCTTTTGGCCGATCGGCTGGAAACCCTCTGCCAAAATATCAGGCGGCAGCGCCGACAATGCCGGCGGTGATCTGCCCCCGACTGCGTTCGTCGTTTCCACCATCACCCTCGAGGCCAACGCTCGCTTTGCCATCATCAACGGCAAAGCCATGGTCGAAGGTCAACAATTCGGTCTTCGTTTGGGCACACAAACCTACCAGCTCAGCGTTAAGCGTATCGAAGACGGCCGCGTCATTCTCGGTCGGCGCGACCAGGAAATCGTCGTCCCCCTGCGGCGCAAATAAGCTGTCGCCGCCGCTGTCCTCGGCGGCAGTTGTGCTCAACGCGGTAAATCGATTGCTTTTCCTAAGGGAAAAAGGCATTCTCGTCGGCCAAATCCGATGAAAGTATCCTTCGCCCTCTTCTTCACTCTTTGCCTCTGCGCAGCTACTAATGCCAGCGCTGATAGTTTCCGCGACGCGCTTGGTCCGCGTTTTAGTGGCGCGCAAGGCATTGCCAAAAATCAATCGCCGAAGAAGGCGGCCGACGCGCTCCATCGCTGGAATGCAATCGCGATCGACGCGAGCGGGCTCGATCACACGCCAGCCGCGCCAGGCGAGAACCGCGTCTTTGGAGAGCAGCTTGGACCGGGCCGTTCGAGCCGCGCCATGGCCATCGTGCACATCGCCATCTTCGATTCGGTCAATGCTGTCATGGGGGGATACAAGAGTTATACGGGTGTGCGAGCACCGCGCGGTGCGACGTCTCTCGATGCCGCCGTCGCACAGGCTGCGCACGACACGCTTCTCGCGCTCTATCCATCGCAAGCCGCAAGTTTCGATGCATCCCTCGCTGTCGATCTTGCGCAGATCAAAAACAAAAACGAAAAAGCGAACGGCATTGATCTCGGCCAACGCGCCGCGGCTGCAATTCTTGCCATGCGCGTCGACGATGGCGCCCAGAACCCGGAACAACGCGTCGGGGTTGACTATTTCACGAGTGATTTCGCCGGACATTGGCGGCAGGATCCGATCAGCTTGATCCCGCTCGCGCTCGGCGCGCATTGGGGCGCGTGCATTCCGTTCGTTCTGCAAACGGGCAGTCAGTTTCGCTCCCCGCCGCCCCCTTCCATGACGAGCAACGATTACGCGCAGGCTTACAACGAAGTGAAACAGCTGGGGGGCGACGGTATGGTCACGCCGACCCAGCGCACTGCCGAGCAAAGTTTTATCGGCACCTTCTGGGCTTACGACGGAACGCCGAGCCTTTGCGCGCCGCCGCGTCTCTACAATCAGATCGCGATGCACATCGCCGATCAGACAAGATTGAACACGGTCGATCTTGCGCGCTTGCTCGCGCTCGTGAACACAGCCATGGCCGACGCCGGCATGGGCATTTGGGATTCGAAATACTATTATGATTTCTGGCGTCCGATTACCGGCATTCGTGAATCCGATCTCGGGACCGGCCCGACAGGAATGGGCGACGAAAATCCGCAAACCATTTGTGATCCAACTTTCACGCCGCTCGGCGCGCCGGCCAGCAATCTCACCGGCCCGAACTTTACTCCGCCATTCCCCGCCTATCCTTCCGGTCACGCTGGTTTCGGTGGTGCCTTATTCGAAACCTTGCGCCGCTTTTATGGAACCGATCGCATCGCGTTCACATTCGTGTCCGACGAATTCAACGGAACTACCAAAGACCACAACGGCAACCTGCGCCCATACATGCCGCGCAGCTTCGCTTCCCTCTCTCAGGCCGAAGAAGAAAATGGCCAGAGCCGAATTTATCTAGGCATCCACTGGTCGTTCGACAAGACACAGGGAATCGCGCAAGGCCGCCGCATCGCCGATTACGTTTTCGACCACGCCTTTACACCGCTCGGCAAAAAATAATTTCCTTCAGCCATGTTCCCCGGAACGGAGGCGCCATCCCCCGGCTCCAACCCCGATATTTAGTTAGACGAATAAATGTTCCCCTTTAATTACGAACCTTCGTCTAATTCTCCTTAGGCCCATGAAAGCGCGCCAATTCCTACCCGAGACGCTTTCATTTCTGCTGTGGCTCGCATTTTGGACTGCCCTTGGATGGCTCATTGGCTTCATCTTTGATGGCCACTT
>JBEEGY010000266.1:0-3008 GCA_041167145.1 Verrucomicrobiota bacterium | reverse complement strand
CTGGCCGGCGCCGGCTGTGCGGGTGCGCACACCGAACTGATCGCCATCGCGGGCAAATTGAACGCGCCAATCGTGCATGCCATGCGCGGGAAAGAATTCATCGAATACGATAATCCGTTCGATGTCGGCATGACCGGTCTGCTCGGATTTTCTTCCGGTTATCACGCCATGATGAACTGCAACACGCTCTTGATGATCGGGACGGACTTTCCTTACCAACAATTTTTCCCGAGAGACGCGACCGTCGTGCAGATCGACATCCGCGGAGAACAACTCGGTCGCCGCACCAAAGTCGATCACGGTCTGGTCGGCGACACAAAGACGACGTTGCGCGCACTTTTGCCGCATCTCAAGCAAAGCGCGGACGACGAGCATTTGAAATCCGCGCTCGATCATTATGGAAAAGCGAGAAAACAACTGGACGAACTCGCGACCGAAGAACGCGACGCGAAAGGCAGCCATCCGCAATTTGTCACGCGCGTACTGAACGAATTGGCCGCGCCGGATGCGATCTTCACCTGCGATGTCGGCACGCCGACGATTTGGGCGGCGCGTTACCTGACCATGAATGGCAAACGCCGGCTGCTCGGCTCTTTCCTTCACGGCTCGATGGCCAACGCATTGCCTCAAGCGATCGGCGCGCAGATCAGCCACAAAGATCGGCAAGTGATCTCGATGTCGGGCGACGGCGGTCTCGCCATGCTCATGGGCGATCTGCTTTCGCTGCGCCAACATCAATTGCCGGTCAAAATTATTGTCTACAAGAACGACGCGCTCGCCTTTGTCGAACTGGAGATGAAAGCCGCCGGCATTCTCGAGTTCGGCACCGACCTGCAAAATCCGGACTTCGCGAAAATGGCGGAAGCCGCCGGCGTGCTCGGATTGACGGCGGAATCATCCGACCAAGTTCGGCCGAAGATCGCTCAGGCCCTCAGACACAACGGACCCGCGTTGGTCGAAGTCCTCGTGCATCGACAGGAACTCTCCATGCCGCCAACCATCACGCTCGAGCAGATGACTGGCTTCAGTCTCTTCGCGCTCAGAGCCGTTCTGAGCGGACGCGGCGACGAGATTGTCGATCTTGCCAAGGTCAATCTCCTGCGCAGATGGTTTTCGTGACGCGGCCGAGCTAACATCTCCTGGTAGGGGACGCTGCCAGCGTCTCGATTCGTAAGTTGGGAAGCACATCATGGCGAGGTCGCGGATCTGTAGCGGCGGTCTATGACCGCCGAATGTTAATTGTTTGCGGTCGCTGCGGCGACCGCCACTACACCAATCAACTCCTCACCCTCTCAACTCCTCAACCTCTCAACGCTCCTTCTTACTCGTCTGCCGGTTGTATTCCTCGAGCGCCTTCGGCATCAATGCCTCGAGCTGCGCAATGCGTGTTCCGTGTGATGGGTGCGTCGACAAAAATTCCGGGGGTTGCGCACTGCCCGCTTGTTCCATCCGCTTCCAGAACCGAATGCTTTCCTGCGGATCGTATCCGGCACGCGCCATATAAGTAAGGCCGATCTCATCCGCTTCGGATTCGTGTTTGCGACCGAACGGCATGAGCACGCCATATTTGGCCCCGGCGCCTAATGCGCCCATGACCGCGCGTTGTTTATCGTAATCCATGTCGGACAAGGAGGCGGCCACTCCGGTTAAAGCCGTCTGCGCCAGGTTTTGCTGCAAGACACGTTGGGCGCCGTGACGCGAAGTGGCATGGGCCATTTCGTGTCCGAGCACGGTAGCTAGTCCTGCTTCGGTTTGCGTGACCGGAATGATGCCGGTGTAAACGACAATCTTTCCGCCGGGCAAACAAAACGCATTTTGTTGATTGTCACGCACCAGCGAGACCTGCCAATCAAACCCGCCACCTGCTTTGCCGGTGGCCGCGGCCAGATGACTCGCCACGCGCTTGACCATGTCTAGCTCCGGCCCGGCCCCGATCGTTTGCGATTCGGAGAGAACCTGCTGATACGTTTGCAAACCAAGCGCCGATTCCTGCTGGGTCGACATCCCGACGTGACTGGCGCGGCCTGTCTCCGGATTCACGAATCTTTCTGACGTGAAATATTGATAGGCGAAAAACAAGGCCGCCGCCGCGATCGGAAGCCATTTTATATGTCTGCGCTCCATGCTTCGTCTTAACAGGGACACAGCTGCCCGGCAAGAGTTGAGCAAGATCGATGTGCTGTAGCGGGCGCACGATCCCTTTCTTGTCCCTCTCTCAACTCCTCAACCTCTCAACTCCTCAGCTTTCCGGATGCTTGCCAAAACGCGCCGGAGATAACACTCTGCCCCGATGCATAATCCTGAGGATCGCAGCTTCATCGGGCATCCGCGCGGGCTCGCCTACATCGCCTTCGCCGAAGCGTGGGAACGCTTTTCTTACTACGGCATGCAATCACTGCTCGTGCTCTACATGGTCAACCGGCTACTGCATCCCGGACATATCGAGCGTATCGCGGGGTTCGCTCCATTTCGCCACCTGCTTGAAAATATTTATCGTGGCCCGCTCTCAACCCAAGCGCTGGCTTCAGCGATTTTCGGCCTCTATACCGGTCTCGTTTATCTCACGCCGATCGGTGGCGGATTAATCGCCGACCGTGTGCTCGGACGCACCCGCACAATCACAATCGGCGCACTGCTCATGGCGGTCGGACATTTTCTGATGGCGTTCGACATGACTTTCCTAATCGCGTTGATCTGTCTCCTCACCGGCGTCGGTTGTTTCAAAGGCAATCTCGCCAGCCAGGTCGGCGCGTTATACCCCACCGGTGACAATAGGCGCGCTGACGCTTTTCAGATTTACTATTTGTTTATCAACGGCGGCGTCATTGCCTCGCCGCTGATCGCCGGCACACTCGGCGAAGTTTACGGCTGGCATTGGGGCTTCGGCGCCGCCGGCGTCGGCATGTTGATTGGCCTGACGATTTACTTGCTAGGCCGGAAATGGTTGCCCCCCGATTCGCCCATCGTGTCGAAAAGCGAGCGGGCCGCCAAACCTCGCCTGACTCGTC
>JBEEGY010000265.1:0-2941 GCA_041167145.1 Verrucomicrobiota bacterium | reverse complement strand
GTGGTCTTTGGCCGGCGCGGGGCTCGTCCGTTTCATCTGGACGAGATGGATCGCTTTTACCGCCGCTCGACATTTTCGGACGCCAAAGATCTCGATGTTCGACGGAGGCCGGAGTTGTACCGCGTGGAAGACGTCACTCTTTCCGGCGGTATATTGACGACAAAGCGCGGCGTCCTGGTCACGCCGCTTTCGCTACCTTCACCGACTCCTTCACCAGTTCTGGAAGGTTCGGCGCGCGCAACCCCAAGAGTCGAATCGAGAACTGCTCCGACCGCGAAGCCGCGTCGCTAAAGCGAGCGATCGGTTAGGCAAGTTCGAAAAGAAAAAGACGATCCGACTTTTCCGCAATTTTCGCGGACCAGAGATCACGGCTTACCATTTCCTTGCAAGTCGACGAAAAGAACTTTTGCGATCCTGACGCGATCGCTTTTACGCAGACGACGGATATGCTGAAGCAAATCCGTCATCAATTTTCGTTCTCGCTTGTCGCTTTTCGGCACGTCATCGAGAGCGTCCGTAATAGCAATTTCCATAGTGTGAAAATCGTCGCCCGGGTCCAGTGCGATCAGATGTCGGGCCGGGGCAATCTCAATAAGATGCAGAAAAGGAATTTTTCGTAGCGCTCTGCTGGGCCCGACAACAATAAGCCCGGTGTTCGGCGCCATTTCCACGATTTCGACCAGGGGCCGTTCCTCTTCACCGCTGCGCAGAGCGCTTCTTGCCAGTTTCACGATGGCGTGACCCCGGTCGGGATCAATCTCTTCCAATTCACGTAAAGTGCTGTCCGGAAGTGTCAATGTTATCGGGCGGCTCGGTTCGGGAAACTTGGGAGGCCGCCCGCTATTTTTTCTTTTCGATGGTTGGTTTGCTTTCAAGTCAAAGAACTGCGCAAAAATATTTCTAAGCGGGAAAAGAACCTTTCGCAATCGGCAAGCCGTCCAAAACGCTTTATCAGGTAGTGAGGGGTAGCTCCCTGCCCCTTCTGAGCAAAGATTATCGACTACCCCGGGACGGATTGAGCGAAGATTATTGCTCCCGATCACGCTCCCCGCCTTTAATTTTTAGATTTCGGCGTAACGATGGATCAAAAGTGTGGAGCGGCCTGAACCGTTCAAGGCACAAGCTTCTGGTGGCCATTATCATGAAGCAGCAAATCGATCCCGATCTGCGTCGTGCGCTGTTAGCGGCAGGTTTTGAAGTACGCGATTTACCGCGCAATCCCTACCTCGGCGATGCCGTGGCCAAGGCTGCCGAGCAGCCGCTGGTTGCCCCTGATTCGGACGAGCGCGCGAGCATTTCGGCGAGGGTGTCGCGCACACTCGCAAGCAAGGTAGAGAAGAAGGCTGATTTTGCTTCGAAGGCCATTCGCGGTCAGTGTGCGTCGGGTACCGAGTCAAAGTCCACTACAGCACGGAGCGAAAGGCATTGCCGTCGGTATCGTAACATTGTAGAAAAATAAATTTATGGCCGACAAAGCAAGCAAACAGCCTCAAAACGCTCCCGGAGCGTGGTATGTCGATACCACGTGCACACCATGCCGTGTCTGTTTGGATGAAGCCCCGAATCTCCTAAAGTACAACGAAGACGAAACTGCTGTTTTCTTTTTCAAACAGCCGGAGAACGACGAAGAGACAGCAGCGGCACAGCGCGCAATGGAAGTCTGCCCGACGCTCGCGATCGGAAATGATGGCTGATCTTGTCGCGGCGGTCTGTCACCGCCGAAATTATGCCATGAACTCTGCAGCTCATCTTTCCGGGCGGTCATAGACCGCCCTTACAGGCTGAAAATGCCGGAAACTACCGCTCCACCAAACGCCGCCGGAGCGCCATATACCCGCGCAAATCCATTTCCGGCGAAGATGAAGGTTAACCGCAGCTTGTGCGGAGAAGGGTCGGGAAAGGACACGCGTCATTTCGAGCTCGACCTAACCGGTTGGGGATTAAATTACGAAGTTGGCGATTCGATGACGGTTTGGCCAACGAACGATTCCGCGTTGGCGGATGAAATTATCAAAATCATTCGCGCCAGGCCGGACGAGCCAGTGAAGGGGCCGAAGGGCGACACCACCCTGGGAGACGCTTTGTTGCGCGATTGCCGGATTACTCAAACAACTCCGAAATTTTTGAAGGCGATTGCGGAACGTGCCATTGCCGCGCCCTTGTTAAGCGATCTTCTCAAACCAGAGCGGAAGCAGGAGCTCGACGCCTATCTCTGGGGAATGGAGGTGATCGATTTTCTGATCGAACATCCATCGATTAAATGGACGGCCCAGGAATTGGTCGACACTCTGGCGAAATTGCAGCCGCGCTTGTACTCGATTTCGTCGAGCCTGAAAGCGCATCCGGACCAGGTCCATTTCACGATCGACGTGGTGCAATATGAAAGTCGGGGCCGCATCCGCAAAGGTGTCTGCTCAACTTTTCTGGCTGAGCGAGCCACGAGCACGCCGGTTCCTGTTTTTCCAAATACATCGAAGTTTCGCCTCCCTGAGGACAACAACACTCCCATTATCATGGTCGGACCGGGAACGGGCATTGCGCCGTTTCGCGCTTATCTGCAAGAGCGGCAGGCGCTGGGAGCGAAGGGGAAAAATTGGCTCTTCTTCGGATCGCAACACGAGCACTGCAATTATTTTTACAAGGACGAACTCGAAAAATTGAAAACTGACGGCGCCCTTACCCGCCTGGATTGCGCGTGGTCGCGCGATCAGGCTGACAAATCCTATGTGCAACACAAAATGCTGAGTTGCGCAGCCGAACTTTGGCACTGGCTTGAGAGCGAAGGCGCGCACTTCTTCGTTTGCGGCGATGCGCGCCGCATGGCCAAGGATGTAGATGCTGCCCTGAGGCAGATCGCTCAGGAACAAGGCGGCAAAACTGTCGAGCAGACAAACGAATACATCGAAAAACTGAAGAGCGACAAGCGTTACAAGCGCGATGT
>JBEEGY010000264.1:0-9011 GCA_041167145.1 Verrucomicrobiota bacterium | reverse complement strand
TGTTGTAAAGGGTAGCGTTCTTCTTGACGTAGGCTGTCCAATCCGCAGTGCCGACGACGTCGCCAGTCTTGCGGCTGGTCTCAATGGCGTATTGATCGACGGCCGAATCGATCATGCGCAGATCATTTAAGATCTTGGAAGCTTGCGAGCGTTTGCGCGCGCGCAGGAAGCCAGGCACAGCAATCGCCGCGAGCAGGGCAATGATCGCGACCACAATCATGATTTCTACGAGTGTGAAGCCGCTGTGCTTAGAGGAGAGTTTTTTTGACATAAATGCAATCTTTCTTTCGTTATTTATATAAGTACGAGATGC
Source organism: Verrucomicrobiota bacterium (assembly GCA_041167145.1). Taxonomy (GTDB): domain Bacteria; phylum Verrucomicrobiota; class Verrucomicrobiia; order Chthoniobacterales; family UBA10450; genus Palsa-1382. The sequence goes on along the minus strand of JBEEGY010000264.1, from coordinate 8,698 downwards.
GGATCGGACTGATCTTCAGCCTGCCTCACAACTCATTCCCTGCCATCGAACCAAGCCGATGACAGGAGAATGAATCGTGAGATTCTTACGGGCCGTAAGGCGACCAGAAGCCTGTGCCAGCGACGTCTGACAGCACGGTCAGACTGGCCGGGGGCACCTGCGGAATGGTGTCCACTGTCTGCTGTCCATAGGAGTTGCCCAGGATGTCTCTAGCACTGTTGTAGAGGGACGAGCCCTTTTTGAGGTAGTTCGTCCAATCCACAGTGCCGACGACATCGCCGGTCTTTCGATTGGTTTCGATTGCATATTGGTCAACCGCTGAGTCGATCATGCGCAGGTCGTTCAGGATTCGGCTGGCCTGTGAGCGTTTACGGGCACGGAGGAAACCGGGCACCGCGATAGCCGCTAACAAGGCAATGATCGCTACTACGATCATGATTTCCACGAGGGTGAAGCCCCCGCGGCGTTTGTTGATATTCTTTAACATGTTTGCTTTCTTTCTCTCTTGTTTGTTTGATTGCGATCCGCGATACCCATCGCGAACGTTGCCTGTAGGAAAGCAGTGTTAATGCCAAAGAGGCGGTTTTTATGGTACTTACAACGGGTGACTGACCCCTGACACTCTGTGCTGAGCCAGCACATGGATTGCTTAGTCGAGGTCAAGCGTTGGGCCGCTAAACTCACTTCGTGAAACCATTTCTCCGCCTTGGGCATTCCCTGCGCCCCACCCATTATGTCTTTGCCGGCGTCTTTCTCGTCAGGGTCATCGTCCTGGCTCGACTAACTCTTTCTCCGTTCCTGCTGCCGTTGCGTGGCGACATGCACTTCTATGACGATTGGGCCCAACGGATTCTACACGGGCAGCTCACCGATCATCTCGCGTTCTATGGGCTCCCCCTTTATCCCTACCTCCTCGCGCTTATCTACAAACTGACGGGGTACGGTCCGTTCTTAACGGTCCTGTTGCAGGCGATTCTCGAAGCAGGCACTGGCGTGATCATTTATAAACTCGGTTTGCGGGTTTTTTCTTCTCCAATCCGGGCCAATGCCACAACGAATCGTGCAAGCCTTCTGCAATGGGTCCAGCGGAGACGTGGCCAGATTACTGGCATTATTGCCGCCTTTGGTTGGGCGTTTTTCGTGCCTGCCCAAGTCTATGCTGTGATTCTGATGCCGACGGTTTGGTTCGTTTTTGCATTCTGGCTCCTGATTTGGCTGATCTTGCGAACAGATGCGGCTCCCAGTTGGACGGCCTCTTTGGGATATGGGTTGCTCATTGGTTTTGCCGCAATGGGGGTGGCAACCATTCTTTTTCTGGTTCCCCTGGTTCTTGCCGCGATATTTCTCAAGCCGCCTAAGTCCAAATCGGGCCGACCATTGGCTGCAAAACTAAGCGCGGCCCTTCTTCTTTTTTTCGGGATTGGAGTGGGTGCCGTGCCTTGTTGGGCACACAACTGTTTCGTTGCGCGAGATTCCGTTTTTCTTTCCGCCCACAGCGGAGTGAACTTTTGGATCGGCAATAATCCGTTCGCCACGGGCTACCCGCGCTTTCCGCCCGGACTGCATGCCGGTCAGGAAGTCATGCTCAAAGATTCAATTAACGTCGCAGAGAAGGCCGCCGGCCATCCCCTCAAGCGTTCCGAGATTTCGGCGTATTGGTCGACCAAAGCGACTGAATACATTCAACATCACTTTGGCGATTGGCTGAAGCTGCTTGCTACCAAGGTAGGCAATTTTTGGAACGCGTTTCAATACGACGACCTGAGCATGATCACCGCACTTTGGGAGCATCACGTCATTTTGCTTGGACCGCGTTTTGGTATCGTTGCGGCGTTGGCCCTTCCCGGTCTGCTCATCGCCTGTTTTCAATTCCCGCTGGCGCGTTGGATCGCCGGAGCCGTTGCACTGCACATGGCATCGCTCCTCAGTGTCTTTGTAACTGAACGCTATCGACTCGCTGTTGTGCCGGGTCTTCTTCTGTTTGCCGCCGCCGGTGTCATTTATTTCTGGGAGACGTGTATGACGGCGAATTATCGGCGGGCGAGTGTCTATTTTTTACTCCTTATGCTCGCTACTTGGTTCGTTTCAGTTCCCAAACGCGACCCGTCTCTCTGGGCCCTCGACAGTTACAACTCTGGCTGGCAAGCACTTGAATCGAATGATCTCGCCACCGCCGAACGCAAACTCAATCTCGCCTACGCCTACGTTCCAGAGAACGCGGAAACAAATTTCGCTCTGGGAAATCTCCGTCTGCTCAGGAACGAAAAAAATGCTGCCAAATCCTTCTACCTCGCCACACTCAATCTCGATCCAAATCACGAGGGAGCTTTTAACAACCTCGGTATTCTTGCCTTGCAGGAAAAGCGCTGGGATCTTGCTGCTAAATTTTTCACCAAAGCGCTGCAACAGGATGCCCGAGAAGCGAAAACCTACTACTTGCTCGCGCAAGCGTACTTTAACGGGCGGGATTTTCACGATGCGCGCCTCGCTCTTGAGCAAGCGATCAAGCTGAAACCTGGTCAGCCCGAATTTCTCGCGCTGAGTGAGAAAATTAAACAGTCCGGGGACGAACCTTCCCGCTAAAATCGCACTCTCGAACTTTGGAAACTTGGATAGGGCACCCCCCTCCAAGGGGGCACCAAAGATGCTGAACCGCTGGCGGTGACTCCAATTCCGAGCGTGCCCTGCGCGATGGCCAACTTTCCCCCCGAGAAAAGCCACGTCACCGCAGTGTTTCGCGGACACAAGAATCTCTTGATCCTTGGGCTTGGCTTGATCGCGCTGCTGCTAAAACTCGTGATTGCGTTCAACACGTTCGGGTCGAGTGACGCCGTCATCTTTTATACCTTCGCGAAATCGCTTAGCCGGGACGGACTGGAATGGACCTACGAACACAGCGTTCTGTTTAACCATCCGCCGCTCACCGCTTATTATTTGCAGTTAATTTTTTACCTGGACCAAAAAGCGTCTTTTCAAGCGAGCGGCCTCACTTTTCCCGTATTACTTCGGCTTCCCGGCATTCTCGCAGATTTTGCCGTCTTGCTGGTGTTGCTCGAAATACGAAGGAATTACCCGAAGGTGACAATTCCGAGCTGGGCCTTGGCGTTGTTTGCGCTCAGTCCTGTTTCGTTAATGGTTTCCGGCTTTCATGGAAACACCGACCCAGTGATGGTGATGTTTCTCGTTCTGGCCGCTTACATGTGTTTGAGAAACAAACCCTTGCTGTCGGGACTGTTTCTCGCGCTAAGCTGTCAGATCAAGATTGTGCCGCTGTTCCTTGTGCCGATCTTCTTTTTCTTTTGGTATGCGCGAAATCGTAGTCGGCAGTTCGTTCTGTCCTTTGCGTTAGCACTGCTTTTCTTATGGTCGGAAGCACTTTTCAAATTTCCAGTGGTGTTTACTAAGAATGTTCTCTCCTACGGCGGATTTTGGGGTCTTTGGGGGATCACCTATTGGCTCCGACTGACCGGACTCCCCCAATTTAATGTCGTAAACTTCTTCCATCTGCCTTTTTTAGAAATTTTCGTTATGACCGGCCTCAAATTGATAATCATTGCAACTGTTCTGCTGATCGCATGGCGCCGCCGCAAACTACGCAGCGAAGCGTTACTTGGATCACTGGCCTATGCTTGGATCGTTTTTTTTGTGTTCACGCCCTCCGCGAGCGCGCAGTACTTGGTTTGGTTCGCGCCTTTTGTGCTCATGCTTTCTCCCGTATTCTATGCCTGGCTTACCGCAACCAGTTCGCTCTTTGTGTTTTTCTTTTACAACATTACGGCGCAGGAGTTTCCGTGGTATTTCTCGATGTCGACCGATAAACTAAACACCGTTTGGACGCCATGGTCGCTCTGGCCTTGGGCGACACTGCTTGCCGGGATGATTTTGCTTTGGAGGCAAGCAACAGCGGCGGATCCCTCGCTCCGTCTATTCGCCTTTCAAGCGTTGCGTGCTGAAACGCACGAATGACAATCAATACCGACCCATTCCGGCGCAAGATCGAGATCGTCATTCTGGCGCTCATTCTCACATCCGGAATATTTTTGCGGTTGCCGCCGGCGCTCTTCTCGGGAAGCGGCGGCCCGCTCCACGCAGTCGCGTTTCTCCATCCCCAACCGAAAATGACTGGGGTTGGTTTCGATGAAGGACTTTACCGTAGCTACCTGAACGCTCTCATTCAGGGTGGACTCTCTCTGTATCCGGACATGGTCGAGGAGTATGTCCGTCTGCAAGCGCAGCTGGATAAAGCCATTCTGCCGCCGGTGCGTTTTCTCTACATCTTTACAGCATATGTGTGGCACTGCTGCTTCGGAACCGAGGCGCTCACATCGCTCAGCCAGGTCGCGTCGCTCTTCAGCATTCTTACATTGATCTTATCCGGAGTTTTCGCGTACCGACTGGCCGGTCCCTCAACATCGCTGGCCGTGACTGCATTGATGAGTGTGGCGCCGACTCAAATCCATATGTCACAACACGCCCTCATCGATGGATTCTTCGGCTTCTGGGCACTGCTCTGTCTGTGGCTACTTTGGGAAAACCTGCGCACACCTGGTCATTGGCGATGGCTTGCCGCTTATGGCGTCGCTCTCGCCCTCCTTGTCCTCACAAAGGAGAATTCATTTTTTGTTTGGTGTGGTCTTGTCGCGCTGATTGTGGCCAATCGCTGGCTGCTCTTCGGAACGGTGCGACGCGAGCTCTTGCTCGCCACCGTCGCTGGTCCGCTCCTCGGCGTCGTCATTCTCGTTTTCCTTGCCGGCGGTTTGGACAATCTGATTGCAACTTATCGACTGCTTGTAAGCAAAGCTTCTCAGATGCCGTACGCGATCCTAACCGGCGATGGACCGTGGCACCGGTACCTTGTCGATCTTATGCTCGTTAGCCCCCTAATCGTCCTGCTTGCCCTCGGCACGATCTTTCGATTGGATCGCACGAAAAAGCCCGAGATCTACTTGTCGACCTTTATTGCGTCCAGCTATCTCATCATGTGCAACGTTAAGTACGGCATGAACCTTCGTTATGCCAATATGTGGGACATGCCGCTGCGCTTTCTCGCTTTTGCCCAGATCGGCGCGCTGGCTGCACTCGCACAGCGTTACCGAACGCTCGTCACTATGCTCGCTGTGGTCGTAATTATGGGTGTCGAGCTACGCCAGTATTTCATCCTCGCGGTGCAGTATCCTCTGTACGAATTAATCACGCACGACCTGCTGCGCGCGTTGCAGATTCTGAAGTAGACGGACGATCACGCCACCCCGCCGAGAATTTTAGCCTTCAGCGCGTCACTCCCGGAAATGGTTTCGTGCAACAAATTGTTCACCGTCGGGAGAGCCTCGGCGCGTACGAAGATTTGATAAGCAAAGAGCCCTTTGCTGAAACGAATCAACGCTTCATTGCAGTGCACCAGCGCGCGTGACACGAAATTCTTGCCGAGTGCGACTGGAAATGGCGCGGGGATTCCGCGAACTTCGAGAATTTTGTAGCCCGATTGTTTCAAAAGGTCCCGGATGGAACGAAAGGTGAAAAGGCGCGTGTGTGTCAGGTCGAGAATACCTTTTTTACCGTAGTTGAACTGGCCCAGCAGAAGCATCAGGCGCGTGGCGATGAACCCGATATTTGCCGTCGTCAGAACGATTTCCGGCCGGGAGCAAGCCGCGGCGAAACGTAGTTCGTCCATGAAGTGGCCGGGATCTTTAAGATGTTCTATGATGTCGAGCAGAAAGATCTGATCGAACTCCGACACGTTTACGGGGAATTCGCTGCGGTCGAGATCCCAGCGGATAAAGTTGACGTCAAGCGGCGCTTTCGCTCGCGCCGGAATGTAGCGGTCCATTCCGGTGACCTGGCAACCCTTCTTGATTAACTCGCCGGCCACCAGACCCTGACCACATCCAACATCGAGAATTCGCCCATCGGGTTTCGCCGCGGCGATCGCGGCGGTATGTGAAGATGAAAAACCGAGCTTGAGTTCGTAAGTATCTTCGACGGGTTGTACATCGAATCTGCGATCGTAGAAAAGGTGGAGGCGACAGAGACACGCCTTGATTGTCGATCTGAAAACATTCCAGGCGTATTTGAGACCGTTTACGTAGCAAATCTCATCGCCGTAAAATGTGGGTATTGGCAGCTCGAGCGTGCGCAACTTCCTCAAGACAAATTGAATAATGATCTCGGTGTCGAAATGGAAATCGTTCGTGTTTTTCTCGAATGGAATTTGCGCCAGCGCCGCCGTGGAATAAACGCGGTAGCCGGAATGAAATTCGGAAAAGTGTGTGCCGAGCATGCGATTTTGAAAAGCGGTCAAAATCTGGTTGCCGACCCATTTATAGAACGGCATTCCTCCATGGCGCGCCGCGCGCTTGTCCATCATGCGCGAACCAAAAATCGCGTCGCCCAGGTTACGAACCAACGGCGCGATCAAATCGGGTAATCTTTCCGGTGCGTACTGACCGTCGCCATGAAGCAGCGCGACAAAATCGAAACCATTGTCGATCGCGTAGCGATAACCAAGTTTCTGGTTGCCGCCATAACCCTGATTTTCCGGGGTGCGCAAGACCGTGATCTTGAAGTCGGAATTACGTTGTTGGTAGTGGAGCCCTTTGCCGAAGGTTCCGTCATCCGATGAGTCGTCGATGATCAAAACTTCGACTTTATCGCTGTGTAAAGAGGCCGGGATGCGACTGAGAACTTTCTCGATCGTCGTCTCCGCGTTGTAGGCGACGATGAAAATGAGGAGCCGCTTTCCGCCAAGATCGACATCGCGCTCTGTGGGTTGCATGTCGGCTGTAGCCAGCTAGAAGTACGCCAGTCCGAAGCGATTCCCGCCTCGCAACTTAATCGCTTTCTGCATTCGATTTTCTCAAGACCGCGTTCGCCGTCGCTAAGATCGCATTATCGTCATTATTGCTTAGCCCGGCTAGAAAGCAACGAATCCTTCGGAACGAGCGACGCAGGAACAAATCGGCCGCATCCGTTTGAGGCGAGGCCAAAGCTCCATTGCGCCGTGCGCCTTGCAGCTCCGAATCCCATCGGCTCAACGTGCACGTTGACGCAAACAGTTCCATGGCTGCGCCCGCGATCCGTTCCTGAATGAGTTGCATGTCGAGAATGGGCTCCCGATACGCGATCAACGCGCGATTGACCGCAAAATTGAAACGCCAAATCAGCCGGGCGAGCTCGCGCGCGGGCCCGCGCAGCTCCTCGCTTTGCACCGGCACCTCCGGCACGCGGATAGTCGCGCCGAGCCGATTCATTCCCGCCGTCCATGCTTTCCCCAGACCGCGCGACGGTTTCAGCATCGTGTCGTAGATTTCCTTGAACTCCATGCCGGGACCGCGCATTCCGACCAGCGCGACAAACGATGTCAGGACTTCGTTGCTGCCTTCGCCAATCTGATTGATGCGCGCGTCGCGCAACATCCGTTCCAGCGGAAGATCGACAAAGTAGGCCGAACCGCCGTGGATTTGAAACGCGTCGTTGATTCCTTCCCACAGGCGCTCGGTCGTGAACACCTTGAGCATGGCCGTTTCGAGCATGTAATCCTCAAGCCCGCGATCGATGAACGCCGCCGTAATTGTGGTCATCGCTTCCATCGCGTAAGCGTCCGCCGCCATGCGCGCGATCTTTTTCTTCACCAAATCGAATTCACCCAGCGTCTTATTGAACTGTTTGCGCGTGTTCGCGTGGTCTACCGCTAATTTCAACGCGGTCTTGGCTGCGCCGGTGCAACAAGCACCAAAAGTAGTTCGGCCAAAATCGAGAACAGTCAGCGCCACACGCAAGCCTTTGCCGAATGGCCCGAGAACATTTTCCTTCGGAACCCGCACGTCCCGCAACGCGAAGCGCCCCGTCGCCGTGCCGCGAATTCCAAGCTTGGGCATGCGCGCCTCGAGCATTTCGAATCCGGGCATATCGGGTGTGACCAGAAATGCGGTGATCGATGTCTTGTCGGAATCCGGCACCGGTGTGCGCGCCATTACCGTGAGAACCTGCGCGATCGACGCATTCGTGATGTAACGCTTCTCGCCGTTCAGAATGTAGTGTGAACCGTCCTCGCTGGGACGCGCTTGCATCTGCACGTTCGCCGCGTCCGAACCGGCTTCGCGTTCGGTGAGTGCAAAGGCGCCAAGATGTTCGCCCGTTACCAATTTCGGCAGCCATTTTTGTTTTTGTTCGTGCGTTCCGAAGAGGAGCAGTGCGCGAATGCCGATCGAGTGGTGCGCGTTGACGAAAACGGATGTCGATGCGCATCGGCGTCCGATCTCCTCCAAAATCTTGCAGTTCGCCATTTGCGAAAATCCGTGGCCTCCGTACTCCATCGGCGCGGTCATGCCGAGAACGCCGACGCGTCCAAGCCCGTCGATCACTTTGCGCGGAATCTCCGCTTGTCGATCTATCTCGGTAGCATCGAGATCTCTGTCCAGAAATTGGCGAAATTCGGAAAGCGACTTGTCGAGCTCAGTCTGTTGCGCGGCCGGCATGCGCGGGTAGGGCATTACCCAATCGGCGACGAAATGACCAAGAAAGAGGCCCTTCGCGAAACCCAGCGCCTGTGGCCCGGCGAAAAGTAGTTCCTCTGCCTGGGCAATTTCCTTTTGCCGCTGCGCTTCGACTTCGTTCATCGTTGCACTGAACGAAGCCGCGACCCTGCGTCAACTACATCCCTGGCTCGTGCCGCATTCCGTGCAGACACCGCACGCGCCCG
>JBEEGY010000263.1:0-4240 GCA_041167145.1 Verrucomicrobiota bacterium | reverse complement strand
GTACTTCGCCAACTCGGATCCCAGATGCCATTACGCATTTGTAGCGCCTGCACCAAAAATTCTGCTTCGATCAGGCCGCCTTCACCCGTTTTGAAATCGAGAAAATCTGTTCCGGAACTGCGGTCGTGGCGGATTCTCAGGAGCATGTTGTCGATCTTGTCGAAGAGATCGGGTTTCCGCCCAACGTCTCGCCAGATGCTCCGCGCCATGTCAATGTAGACCTGTTGCAATGGTCCGGTAATCGGGCGCGCGCGCGTTAGCGCATGTATCTCCCAAGATTGGGCGCGTTGGCGATAATAATTCTCGTAACTCTCCAAAGACGAAACAAGAGGACCCTTTTCCCCGTCAGGGCGAAGCCGCGCATCCAACACAGAAATGTTTCCTTCGGCACTCGGTTGCGCCATCGCTACCATGAGATTTTGTGCAATACGCCCATCATTGCCGATGAAAAGAATATCGAGGTCCGCTCCATAATTGATCTCGCGACCGCCGAATTTCCCCAAAGCGATAATTGTCAGGTCGTCACCGGCAAGAAGCTGGTTCAAGAAAAGAAGGCATGCTTCCCCGAGGTGAGAAAGCTCGGCAAAAAGCAATCGAAGATCGACCAGGCCAAGGACATCACGCAAGATGATGCGGAGCAATTGAGTTTGTCGATAGGTTCGAACGGGATCGGGGTTTTCACGGGTTCCGCCGAGCGAGTTGAGACGGCGCAAATGATCGGCCACGGACATCGAGGCATCAATGCTCTCATCGTGTGTGATTTCTTCGAGTAATTGTGGTCGCCGGATAAGGAGGTCGGAGGCGAACCGGCTCGCGTCGAATGTCTTTGTCAGCAGTTTAAGCAAACGAGGATTTGTGACGAGAAGCTCAAAGAGCAAACTGCGCAGACCATATGATTCAACAAAACGCACGAATTGATTGAGCGTGGCGTCCGGATCGGCAGTTTTAGCGAGAGACTTCAGCAACAGTGGCCGCAACCTCCGAAATACCTGGCGGGTGCGCGGCGCGATATGGAAACTTGTCGCGGCCTTGGCCAAATCGCTCAATGCCTTTGTCGCACGCTTTTCATCACCGAAAATGCTTAGATCGACAACTTGTGCTTCATCGGCCTTTCCCGAAATGATTCGCTGGAAGATGGCGCGAACGCTTTGCATTTCTTTTCGCAACGCATCGGTGAACTGCTTGCTTGAGGAAAAACCCAGACTGAGGGCGAGGCGTTGCAACGCAGGCGGTTCATCCGGAACAGTATGCGTTTGTTGTTCGGCTTCGATTTGCAACCGGTGTTCTGTTCGGCGTAAGAACCGGTAAGCACGGTCAAGATCGACAACTTCATGTGGGGGGATCAATTCCAGTTCAGCCAGAGCCTTTAATGCCTCCAGCGTGCTCGTTTCCTGCAAAAAGGTATTGCGAGCGCCGTGAATGAATTGCAGTGCCTGGACAACAAATTCGATTTCGCGAATACCGCCGACGCCCAGCTTGACGTCCCGATCGAGGTTCTCCGGTCCAACAACGTCGCGTTCGATTCGCCTCTTGATGTTAGCGATCTCATCCAGAAGATCGGGCGTGGGGTTCTTCGGATAAATGAACGGCTGATGCTGCCGCAGAAATTCGTAAGCGAGTTCTCGGCTCCCGCAAATTCCGCGTGCCTTGATCAAAGCAAGGCGCTCCCAGGTTTCGCCGAAACCGGCATAGTAATTTTCCATGCTTTCGAGCGACCGCGTGAGCGGGCCGGCCGATCCTTCGGGTCGCAAACGAAGATCGACACGGAAAAGAGCGCCTTCCGGGTCAAGCGTGGCAAATGTTTCGAGAATTTGTTTGCCGAGTCGGTTAAACCATTCGTGATAAGATCCGCGTGGCGAAAGCTCGCCTTCTTCACTGTAAACGAACAAAAGATCGACGTCGGAACTGTGATTGAGCTCGTGACCACCAAGTTTGCCCAAGGCGAGGATGGCAAATTCGGCCGTGGGCGAACCGAACCGCTTGCGAAGTTCGGCATTCCAATATTCGAAAACCTGAGCGAGGGAAATCTCCGCGATCAGGGATAACTCCCACGTTGTCTCCTCCAACGAAGCGGCCTCGGCCAGTTCACGCAATGCGATCCGAGTCATCTCGCGGCCTTTCCAGCGCCGCAACGAGCGAAAATTTTTGTCGGCGATCGATCCTTCACTCCAGGCGTTGAGATCGGCCAGCATTCGTCGCGGACCGCGGCGGTCGGCTGAGATTTCGCTTTGAGCGAGCCAGATGAGCAATGGCGGGTCGCGGACAAGGCGCGAGCTGCAGACGCTCGACATAGCGAGAAGATTCAGCAGCGTCTTTTCGCCCAGTGGAAAATTTCCGATTAGATCGACAAGCGAGGGTGCGGTCGCCGGCCAGACTTGCTGCAGCTGCAAGAGCGTGCCCTCCACTTGCGGTGGATGCAACGACGTGGCCGCCTTTTCCCGAATCCAACGCGTATCGCGATCCATCAATGGAAAAGATGCCCGCGGGCGAGTGATTGTCGATCTTGCTGCTCAGCTGCCGGTCAATCCCGATCAGCGCGCATGTGCTTCGAGAATCTTTTCGCGCGCCCTGGCGAGGCTTCGCCGCTCGTGGCGGGTAAGACTCTTAACGCCACTGCGCGCAATTTTTTCAAGCAACGGATCAATCTCCTCCGCGATGAACTGCTGGGCGTCCATCTGACGATAACGCTCGGCCGCGGCCTGGCGCCGGGCGAGAGTCCGTTGCACGAATGAAGGCCGTCCAAAGCCCAGGAGATGCGCGTAGAGCCATCCCGCGGCGTAACCGCCAAGACAGGCGCTATGAACGACCGCGCCGGAGCGATCGACCCAAAGCAAAATCACGGCAAGAATCAGCATGGTCGCGGCGAGATGCTTGGCTTTCAAGCGCACCGGCAGTTTGAAGAATTTCAGCGAAGTCAATTCAAGTTCCGGAAGGATGGTGGCGTGCGCGACGAGAACGGCAACAACCCCGCCCGAGGCGGCAAACAGGGCGCAATCCGACGGCATTAAGAATAGATGGCCAAGCTCTCCCGCGAACGCTCCTGCGAGATACAGATAAAGAAAATGGCGTTGTCCCAAAATAATTTCAAGATCGCGCCCAAGTAGATAAAGAACGAGCATGTTGCCGACCAGATGCCAGGGTCCGGCGTGCAGAAACGCAGCAGTAATAAATTGCCAAGCGTAAGCGTCGTGCACCCCGCGATCGCTTATTGCTAAAAAATCGCGAACAAAACCCGGCTCGGAAGTCTCGACGAAAAGCTGCGCAAGAAACGCGGCGACGTTAAGCCCGAGCAGGACCAGTAAGGCAACGCGCGGCTGATGCGTCCAGCGCCGCGTGAAAGACAACGGCTTCCGCCCAGAGAGACGCATTACGAAAGAGTATCGCAATGCGCTTTTATTGTCGATCTTTTAGAGCGGAGCGAGGACACGGAGGGACTGTTTTTCAACGCGAAATTCGACCGGGCAATTCCCAACCAGCTCGCCGTCAAGCTCCACCGGGACTGCCTGGTCGCTGGCCACACGCAAGTACCGAGTCTGAAAATATTCGACCTCCGGCGTCGATATCTCAGAGCTGAACAGAACGTTCTGAAGATATTTAATGATTTCCAAATAGCCGAGTCGCTTGAAAACGACTACGTCAAACAAGCCGTCATCAATTAGGGCGTGCTTGAAAAAAGGAAACGGACCGCCGTAGAGCCGCCCATTTCCAATTAGCACAAAGGAGCCTTCGTCTATAGACGCATTTTCCGATTCAATGGAGAGACGGGGCGGAACCCGCGCGGCGATTTGGGCTGCTTGAATGAGATAGCTGAGCGGACCGAAGCTGCGTTTTAAGGCAAGGCTGGTTTCTTTTACAACTTGCGCATCAAGTCCGACACCGGCCAGTTGCGCGAAATGTTTCCCGTTGGCGCTGGGAAGATCGACAAGGCGCGTCTTTCCCCGTTCGATAATCTTCCAGCAATGTGCCAGGTCATGTGTCGGAAGCCCAAGTTCGGTGGCGAAAACGTTCATTGTTCCAATCGGCAAAAGACCAAGGGAAGCGTCAGTTCCGGCGATGCCGTTTACGACTTCATGAATGGTGCCGTCGCCCCCGGCCGCCACAACTTTTTCGAATCCCTCCTGAGCGGCGCGACGCGCCAGGCCTTCCGCTTCACCCGGACATGAGGTTGCGCAGATGACGCTATCGCGCACGATCGCTTCCACACGCGCACGCTGGCGCCTGGCCCGCTGGCTGCACGCAG
>JBEEGY010000262.1:0-3749 GCA_041167145.1 Verrucomicrobiota bacterium | reverse complement strand
TTCTGGCAGAACGGTAAGGCGCGATTGAAACAAACGAGCCGATCTTAATCCTCGTCGAGGATGACGCGATCGACGGTCATGGCGTCGCCTTCACCGATGTAGTGAACGTGCACCGGAATGCCGACTTTGATCCGCGTTCGGACCGTGTCTTCATCCAGCGTTTTGCCGCTCCTGGTCACATAAGTCACAGTCTTGCCGAACTTGTAGCTCCTTGGCCCGGAACTTTCCTTAAGCACGATCGTGCTGCCGGGACTAAATGACGTGATCGTTCCGCCGCCCTCCGTTGTCGTTGTGGTGGTGGTGGATGATGTTTGAGCCCACGCGAATGGCGCCGCCACTGATAAAACCAAACTTAATACTAACTTTCTCATATGAGTTTCCTTATGTTGTTGTTCAGGGCCGGGCGCTTTCCGCTGACGACTCGATCGAGCCCGTGAAATACGCTTCCCTGTATACTTATTTCGTCGGTACACGCTTAGGCGGTTGTCCGGCATTGCAATCAATTGCTTTTTCTTATTCGAAATCCCCGCTAATTAAGAAAACCTCTGCAAATCCGGCCAAAGTAGGCGAAATGTGCCGGACTTAGGCAGGATCGACAATGGGTGAGCCACTTGACGGAAAAATAGCGTTTGTGACCGGCGGTTCTCGCGGGATCGGCCGCGCCATTGCTCTCAAATTGGGCAAGGCCGGTTGCGATGTGGCAATTGTCTATCACAACAGTCACGACGAAGCGGCCGCCGTTTGCGATTCAATCCGCGGCTTTGGCCGGCGTGCTCAGGCCATTCAAGCCGACGTCAGCGACGCGGGAAGTGTAACTGAGGCGTTCGAATCTTTTAGCAAAGAATTCGATCGCGTGGATTTGGTGGTGAGCAACGCCGCCATTGGCGTATTGAAACCTGCCATGGAGCTCACGCCAAAACATTGGCGTCGATGCATGGACACGAATGCGCTCGCTTTAAATCTATTGGCGCAACATGCCGTGCCCCTGATGAGAAATGGCGGGCGCATCATCGCGCTTTCCAGCCTGGGCTCGGTCCGCGCGATCCCGCAGTACGCGTTCATCGCGGCTTCCAAGGCTGCTCTCGAATCGCTCGTGCGAAGTTTGGCCCAGGAATTGGGACAACGCGGGATTCGTGTGAATGCGGTCAGCGCCGGGGTCGTCGATACGGACGCTCTGAAATTTTTTCCAAACCGCGAACAATTGCTGGCCGAGTACGCGCGCCGCACCCCGGCCGGGCCGATACTTACGCCCGAGAACGTGGCTGACGCGGTTTACTTGCTCTGTCAGCCTGAAGCCGAAATGATTACCGGCCACACGCTCGTGGTTGACGGCGGTTACTGCATTTCCGGATGAATAACCCAACGCTTACAGATTCCGGTTTGGCCGGGGGCGTCGCGATTGTCACGGGAGGAAGCCGCGGCATTGGGCGCGCTGTCGTCCAGATTCTGGCCGCGGCCGGAATGGAAGTGATCTTCACTTATCGGGAAAATTCCGAAGCAGCGTCTGAAGTTGTAGCGGCGGCGAAAGACGGAAAAATTACGTCGGAAGTTGTCGATGTCCGCGACGCCGCTGCGTGCGACGCGTTCGTGGAGAAAGTGATCGAGAAGCGGGAACGAATCGATTTACTGGTTAACAATGCCGGTGTGATTCGGGACAATCTGCTCGCCATGATGCCGGAGGAGGACGTGCGGACGGTGTTGGAAACAAATGTGATCGGCACGTTCAACATGACGCGGGCGGTGGTGCCGCACATGATTTCAAAGCGGCGCGGGAACATCGTGAATATCAGTTCCGTTTCCGGAGAAAAAGGCGGCCGCGGCCAGACAAATTATGCGGCGAGCAAAGGCGCCATCAATGCGTTCACGAAATCGCTCGCCGCCGAGCTCGCGCCGCGCGGCATTCGAGTGAATGCCGTGGCGCCGGGTGTGATCGAGACCGAAATGTCTCGACCAGTACGCGAACTTGCCGGGGACCAAATTCAGTCGAGAATTCTCCTGCGCCGGATCGGCCAGCCCGTGGACGTGGCTCACGCAGTTTGGTTTCTCAGCTCGCGGTTTGCCGATTACATTACAGGTGAGATTCTGCACGTGGATGGCGGATTCAAGATGGAGTAACAAGAGATGGCGGACGTAATCATTACTAAGGAAGAGATAGCAGCGATTTATCCCAAGGTTGCGGAAACCATGGCCGACGCGCTCGGCTGCGATTTGGAGGAAGTGAAACCGGACGCATCGTTGATCGATGAGCTCGGCGCCGAATCGATCGACTTTCTCGACATTGTTTTTCGGCTGGAACGCGGATTCAAAGTCAAAATTCCGCGCGGCAAAATCGTGGAAGAGGCGCGCGGCGACCTTTCCGAATCCGAGTTCGAGAAGGGTGGGATCGTTTCGGAGGCGGGCGTAGCGCGTTTGAAGACATTTCTCAGCGAAGTGCCGGCTGAGCGCTTCAAAACGCCGATGAAAGTGGCCGATATTCCGCGCCTGTTTACCACTGAGACTTTTTGCAAAATGGTGATTCGCCAGCAGCGCGTGGCCGAGGCAAGCGGCAGTGCGCAGCCCGCGTAAGATCGACAATCGGCCTGTACTCCGCATGGATGAGCATTTCCGCGCATACACTTTTGTCGATCGCATTACGTCGATCGAGGACGGAATGCGCATCCGAGGCGCGTACGCGATTCCCGCCGACCTCGCCCTGTTTCCACTTCCGCTCCTCGCCGAATCGGTTGGACAATTGGCCGCATGGGCGGCCATGGCCGCAGTGAACTTTGAGCGCCGGCCCGTCGCTGGCATTGCCGGTGGAATCGACCTGCTCGCGCCGGCCAAGCCGGGAGAGACTTTGGAACTTCAAGCGGAATTGGAAAGTGTGGACAGGGAAGCGGTGGCCTACGGCGGAACGGCACTTGTGAACGGAAACCCGGTTATCCGTCTCGAACATTGCGTCGGTCCGATGCTGCCGATGGAGGAATTTGAAGATCCGCAAATCGCGCGCAACCGCTTCGCACTTCTACGAGAAAATGGAGCGGAGCCGGGCACTTTTCGCGGCCTGCCCGCCATTTCGGGGACGCGCACGAGCGGTGAAATTGGAAAGTGGTTGCGAGCGACTCTTGATGTGCCGGAAGCGGCGCCGTTTTTCGCCGATCATTTTCCACGGCGGCCAGTCTTCCCCGGCACGCTTCTTATGCACATAAATCTTCAGCTCGTAACCGCGCTCGCGAATGAAATTCCGCGGCCTGCCAACGGCACACCATGGATGGTACGCAGAGTTTCAGATGTGAAACTGCGGGCTTTCATTGCCCCCGGCGAAGCGCTCGAACTTGAAGTAAGGTTGACCGAACAAACCGAGAACTCCGCCAGCATGAGCGTGAAAATTCAAAAGGGCACCAAAACCATCGGCGGCGCGCGTATTTTTCTCGCGCCGCAGGAACCTGTCCTGCCTGCCCGCCGGGGTGGGAGCGGTGGTCGAATCGATCGGCCATGACGAAGCGCCGGAGAATCGCCATCACCGGAATTGGAATGGTTACGCCCGTGGGCAACGACACCGCCACGACGTGGGCGAACTTGCGCGCCGGACGTAGTGGCGCCGGCCAGATTCAACGTTTCGATGCCCGCGGATTTTCGACTCGCATCGGCGCCGAAGTGAAGAATTTCAATCCCGATGTCATAGACGATCGGAAATTGCTCAAGTTCGCATCGCGTCCGCATCGTTTTGCCCTGGCCGCGGCCGAAGAGGCGCTGGCCGACGCCGGGAT
>JBEEGY010000261.1:0-4719 GCA_041167145.1 Verrucomicrobiota bacterium | reverse complement strand
ACGATGCACATGTTTGGGCCGCGCAATCCGAATTCCATCGAGATCAAACCGCTGGCCATGTTGCTGATGAGCATCGGAATCGTGAATGGCGAGACGCGCGACGGTCCTTTGTTCATCAGAATGCTGTGTTGGTCCTCCAATGTTTTTAGGCCGCCAATGCCGCTGCTCACGATCACGCCGAAGCGATCGCGATCCAAGCGTTCGAGCTCGAGGCCACTGTCTTGGATCGACATCTTCGCTGCCGCCATGGCGAGCTGCGAAAAGCGATCGGAGCGCCGCGCATCCTTTGGATTCTTGAAGAAACTTTTTGGTTCGAAATTGCGGACCTCACCGGCGATCTGGCAATCGTAATTCGTTGTATCGAAAGCCGTGATCTTACCGATTCCACTTTTGCCTTCGGTCAAACTCTTCCAGAAAGTGGCGAGATCGTTGCCCACTGGCGAAACGACGCCAAGGCCGGTGATGACAACTCTACGATCGTTCATAGTGACATGTGGCTAGTGATAAGTGACAAGCCCGAAGCGGTTAGGACAATTACCTTGTCACTCCTCACTTGTCACTTCACGTCAGCGCGTGCCCATGCCGACGCTCTGCACGCTTTGAAAGAGTTTGCCTTCTGTCTTGATGGAAGGCGCGATGATGATTTCGGTCTGTTGAAATTCGGCCAGTTTGCGCGCCCCTACGTTGCCCATGCATGTCGTGATCGCGCCAACGAGATTCTGGCTGCCATCATCGACCTCGGCCGGGCCGAACAAGATTTGTTTTAACGATCCGGTCGTGCCGACCTTGATGCGCGTGCCGCGGGGAAGATTTGCATGTGGCGTGGCCATGCCCCAGTGATAGCCGCTTCCGGGAGCTTCTTCCGCCTTGGCGAACGCGCTGCCGACCATCACAGCATCCGCGCCACAAGCCAGCGCTTTGCAGACGTCTCCGCCACGGCTCATGCCGCCGTCGGTGATGATGGGAACGTAACGTGACGTCTTCTTAAAATAAGCATCGCGCGCCGCCGCGCAGTCCACGGTCGCGGTGACTTGCGGCACGCCGAGTCCCAGCACGCCTCGTGACGTGCAAGCCGCTCCGGGTCCAACGCCAATCAAAACTCCGGCCGGTCCACATTCCATAATCTCAAACGTCACCTCGTAGCCGACGGTGTTGCCCACAATCACGGGAATGCGCATTTCGCGACAAAACTTTTCCAGGTCTAGTGACTTATATTCCGAAGAAAGGTGGCGCACGGTCGAGACGGTGCTTTGCACGACAAAAACATCCGCGCCGGCTTCCTGGGCAATGGCGCCAAACTCCTCCGCGCGTTGCGGAATGGAACTGACCGCCGCGAGTGCGCCCCCATCCTTGATTTGGCGAACACGCGCTGCAATCAACTCCGGTTGCACCGGTTCCTGATAAATTCTTTGCAAGAGCGCGGTGACCTCGGATTTGTCCGCTTCGACAACTTTTTGCAAAACCTCCTGCGGATGTTTGTAGCGCGTCTGCACGCCTTCCAGGTTGAGCACAGCGAGCCCGCCAAGCTTGCTCATGGCGATGGCGAAACGAACATCGACCACTCCATCCATCGCGCTTGCCAGAATCGGGATCTTTAGTTCGAGCGGCACGGCATCCCTACGCGGCAGACGAAAAGTCGTCTCGACCTCGTTCGGATTGATGGTGACCCGCCCCGGCACGAGCGCAATCTCATCGAAGCCATAAGTCACCCGTGCTTTACGATTTCGACCGATCCACATTCCCATGGTTAAATTTGCTCCGGTTTAAATCTTTCGTTTAGGCTGCCGCAACGCGGACAACGTGGAAGCAACACCGCGGTCCGATCTTCAAATTCGAACGCGCAAATCGCGCAACGCAATCGATAACGCAATGACCGGCGTTCACGCCGGCGTCGGTTCCACTCCCCAAATATCCAGAGAAGGAAAACGGCCGCAAGAAAAAGCAGCAGATAAATCGCGACCAGCCGCGTGAGACTGACCCGGATCACGGCCGCGGCGTCGCTGAGGAAGTTGGGTGCATCCGCTCCACATCGTTGCCCCATTCGATCGTGGCACTTCCCCAAAACAAATCGTGCTCCGTTTGCTGAGAAAATGTCGTTCTTGCCGGAAAGCGGCTGAGCACGAGATATTTTCGCGCTTGCTCGTCGAGAGCCGGATCACCCGAAGAGTTAAGCGGGAAGCAATAACGCACCTCGCCCCGATCGCTCACGCCCATGTGAAAACGGACGCTTTCCGGTGGCTCACTCGTCGAAGCAGTAAATTTGGTCGGAGGAAAAATTGGCGAGCCCAGATTTTCAATCTCTTTGGAAAACGAAACGGAGGTCGGAACAACGCCAGTTGCCGGCGGCGGATGCGGACCGGACATTGGAATGGGCCCCGGTGGATGTGTGCTGGGTGAGCGAAGATCGACAATTAACGGCGGTGCCGGTTTCAAAACCGGTTCGTATCCGGAATACGACGGAACATGTTGCACCTTCGGCAATCCATATGTTTTCGTGTCTCCCGGTCGCAGCGTGGTCGACGCCAGCGCGGGATCCTCCGCCTCGATCCACTGCAAGAGCGTGCGTCCCTCTTCTGTATTGGGTGAGACGACACTCACGCGCGCGGGCGGGGGAAGGAGCGACAATGTCGGTGGGTAGACGATTTGAAAAACGTAAAAGCAAATCGCGTGCGCCAGCACGGAGGCCCCGAGAAAACCGGTGAATGCGAGTTTGCGTCGCTGCGGTTCTTCCCAGTTAAATATGAGGGGAACGGCCGGTACTGGAACAGATGGATTCACCGTGATGGAGTTGTGGCTAGCGCGACCGAAGTAATCCCATGCTCCAGCGCTGCATTGGTCACTGCCACCACCAATTCGTAGGAAGTTAAACGATCCGCTTTAATAATAAGGGAGCGCCTTTCACGTTTCGCTTCATCGAGCAAAGGCCCGAGCTGCTCGAGAGTGGTCCGTTGGTCGCGAAAGTAAATGGCGGGCGCGGCTCCGCCCGTGATGCTGATGATTTGCTGGTTGGTTTGTGGGCCGAGAGTGAAATGCGAGAAAGGAAGCGAAACGGAAATACCCGGCTGCAAAATAAAATTCGAGCTGAGCAGAAAAAAGAAAATGAGCAGGAACACAACGTCGATGAGCGGAATGACCACCAGCCAGCCGAAGTTGTAATCCTTCGTGCGGCTCAGCTTCATGTTCGCGCGAGAGTAGATCTCGATCTTAATGATCGCGGCGCAGCTCGCGTTCAGCCGGTTGCTGGAAACTGATGATGCCGCTGAGCGGTTCGTTGTCCGTCAACATGTGCACAATCTCGATGCCTGCGCGCTCCATCTCGTGGAGCATAGTGTTCACGCGCGACGACAGATAGCTGTAGGCAACAAAAGTGGGTGTCGCCACCACCAGACCGGCCGCGGTGGTTAAGAGACTTTTGTAAACTCCGCCGGAAAGCTCCGTCACCGTTGCGTAGCCGCCGTGCGACGCAATCGTGCCGAAGGCGTCGATAAGGCCGGCGACCGTTCCAAGCAAACCGAGCAGCGGCGCAAGAAACGCGATCGTCGCGAGCACGCCGAGAAAGCGCTCGAGCTTTGGGACTTCGAGCTGGCCGGCTTCCTGCACGATCTCGCGGAGCTCAGACCGTGGCAAGTTGTGCCGGATAATCGCTGCATGAATGACGCGCGCGACCGGTCCAGGCGTGCCGGCGGATTCATGCAACGCTTCCGCGAAATTACCGCGCTGAATGAGGTTCGAAAGTCCTTTCAGAAATTCCCCTACCTGAATGGAGGCGCGATGCAGATAAAAAAGCCGCTCCGCGAAGACCGCGATGGCGATGATGCTGCAGACGAGAATCGGCCACATAAGCAGGCCGCCCTTCTGGATGTAATCGATCACGGCAATCCTCTAGACCTCTTTGCCCACGGTATCAAGCCAGCGGGACGATGTCGATCTTTCTGCCTTTAGGCGGCGTCGCTGGAGGCCTGCCCTAACCTTGTCGAAATAATGCATTTATTTTATTGACCCCTGGCGTGGAAGGTGGTTAAAAGTGGAGGAAAGTGGGCTAGAATGGATCAACAATCCTCCTACCGAATATGGACACGCCAGCTTCCTCGCAACTCTTCGCCGGCGAATTCCGTCACACCATTGACGAGAAAAACCGCATCACTGTTCCCTCGCGCTGGCGACACGATGGTGCCGAAGAATTCATCATTCTTCCAGAGGCGGCGCATCAATTTCTCGTGGTCATGTCGCCTGAGGAGTTTTCTCGCATGAGCTCCGCGGCGGAGTCGCACGCTTCTGTTTCTGCGCGTGATCGTCGTGTTTTTCTCCGCCACTTGCACTCGCGTGCGCAACACGGCGCGGCCGATCGACAAGGCCGCCTCGTTTTGCCGGAAGATCTTTGCAAAAAGGTCGGCTTGAAAGGAGAGGTCGCGCTCGTGGGCGGACGCGGTCGTTTTGAAATTTGGAATCTGCAACGCTGGAAGAAGGCGCACGAAGAAGAAACCGCGACCTACCAGCACGTCGCGAACGTGATCGGTTTGTAGGAGGCATAATGGGGTACGCTATGAATGCATTACTATTTGATCGGCCGGTCTGGTTTGCCACCGGCCCGCTGATTATCGAGGAGGCCCACGAAATGGAGGACTTCAGTTATCACCGTCCCGTGCTCGCACAGGAAACCGTCGAATTGCTCGCGCCGCGACCGGGTTCGCTCGTGGTCGATGCGACCTGTGGCGGAGG
>JBEEGY010000260.1:0-8542 GCA_041167145.1 Verrucomicrobiota bacterium | reverse complement strand
CGATTCGCCAATACTATTTGTAAACCGTCTTCGGCTCGGCGCCGGCCAGGATTTTCTGAAATCGCGGATTGTTTCTGAGCGGGTCCCATTCCCAACGCAACCGCAAGTCGGAAATGGTGATGCTTTCATCGGCGTAGTCGACTCCAAAAGGAGTTGTGAGCAGACGCTCAATCTCAGAGACGGCTCGGTCGATTTCTCCAGTGCGTGCGAAGATCAAAGCTT
The DNA here is from genome assembly GCA_041167145.1 of Verrucomicrobiota bacterium. Taxonomy (GTDB): domain Bacteria; phylum Verrucomicrobiota; class Verrucomicrobiia; order Chthoniobacterales; family UBA10450; genus Palsa-1382. The sequence continues at coordinate 8,320 of JBEEGY010000260.1, read as the reverse complement.
GAAAAGCCCGGACGGCGCCCCCCTCGATCACGTCCCGCGCGAGGGGTCGCAACTCCACGGCGCGCCGGCCTTCGCGAAGAGCATCCTCCTTCCTTCCCATAAACGCGTAAAGAAGTCCTAGTTGTGCGTGCCGTGTCGCGTCTTGCGGACTATCAGCGACGGTTTTTTCCAGCATCGGCCGCGCAGCTTCGAAGTCGGTTCGCGCGCGGGCGGTGTCGTTACGCGCCAGATCGATGCAGCCTTGAAGATAACTTTTCGGAAGCGGCGCACCGGGCTGCGAGGTAAGCGTATCCAGACGGCAAGCGGCAAGGGCTTTTTCCGCAGCGGCTGGATCACGGTCCATCAGACTCACATCCCATCGGGCAAAGGTGACGATTCCATCGGGATCAACATCGGCGGGAATTTCTTCCAGTGCGGCCTTAATGGCTGCCGTATTTCCTTTCCAGAAAAATTCAATGTAACCGCGCTGGATCTTTACATTGACGGAATCAGGCGCGAGGGCGAGCACGCGATCCATTCCGCGCAGAGCGGCGCGCCAATCGCGCAACCCGAAATACGTTTGTGAGGCATCGTAGAGTGTAACTTGATTGCGCGGATCAATCGCTTGCGCGCGTTCGTAAGCGGCGATCGCTTCCGCCCAGCGGCCGCGTCGTCGCTGGACAGCGGCAACGTAAAGACCGACATCGCCATCATTCGGAAGCACGCGACCGGCGAGGTCAAATTCGCGCAACGCTCCTTCGTAATTTGCTTCCGCGTAATATAAATATAAACCGAGCGCGAGATGGCCTTCGCCCAAATTTGGCTGCAAGCGCAAAGACTCGAGCGCTTCGCTGTGCGCCTTTTGTTTGCGCGCTTCCGTCGGTTCAAACCAATGATAGACGTTGCTCGACACCGCGGAGAGTCGGGCATGGGCGAGAGCAAAATTGGGATCAAGCGCGATGGCCTGCTGAAAAAGTTGCGTCGCGGTCTGGAAATCGTGGAGAAGATTGTCGGGCCGTGTTTGATATTCGCGCGCCCGCAAATAAAGCACATAGGCGTCGGCGTTGTCGGTTGGCTTGGTTTCGACGCGCGCCATTTCCTGAGGCGAAAGGGTGGCACTCAGGGAATCCGCAATTCGCTTTGCCACTTCGCCTTCCACGCTGAAAACATCGGTCAATTGCCGATCGTAACTTTGCGCCCAAAGATGCGCGTCATTGTCCGCCTGGATGAGTTGAACATTAATGTGCACGCGATCGCCCGATTTTTGGACGCTGCCCTCGAGAACGTTGGCGACACGCAACTCGCGCGCGATCTCCGGCAAATTCTCCGGCTCACTTTTGTAGCGCGCCGTAGACGTGCGCGAAATAACACGAAGTCCGCTGATTTTGGAAAGCGTCGTGATGATTTCATCCTGAATTCCTTGAGCGAAAAAAGCGTTTTCCTTGTCGGAGCTGAGATTCTGAAAAGGCAAAACGGCGATCGATTTGCTGTCGGCGCCGACGTTTGCGTTCGCGGGAAGGCTCGTTTTGCGCGTGAATTGAAAAATCAGCAATCCGGCGGCGATCAGCGCTACAATCACGGTGATCAGTGTCAGCTTTCGTCCAGTCGGGCGGGGCATTGCCTCCCTCGGTGAAACGTCTTCCGCGCGCTTGATTCCTTCCGGTGTGAGGTCGAAAGCCCAGGCGAGGATTAATGCGATGGGGAAGCCCGCGGCGATTACGGCGACGAAAACCTTCATCACCCAACCTGGCGCCTCGAAGGTAGGAAAAAGAATCGAGGCGCCCTGAATGAGCAACCACGCGACGACGGCGTACGCCACCGCGACCTTGTAAACGTTGCGGCGCTTCAGCTCGCCGAAGAAATTCTTCGGATTCACGATTCCTCCTCTGCCATACGGTCAGGATGCGAGCAAGCCGCCTTCGCCGAGCTTCGGCGTGCCGGGGGAACCCGTTGTTCGGATGCCGAGCGCTTCCCCGTTACGCGAGTGCCGGAAACGAGCGAGTTTTAATTCAACGTCCATCGTAAGCCGCTTACGATGCGCGCGGCGCAAGCAGGATGAACTTTTTTCCGATAGCATTTATGGAATCTCTGGACGTTAAATTTCGAACGCAAAAAGCTCGGTCGCCCGGTATGGCTGCTGCTCCCCCTGATCGCACTATGATCAAATCCATTGTCTCGTTCATTGCCGTTTCGTCACTCCTGTGCGCTCCCGCATTTGCCAAAACATTGAAATTGCCGAGTGACGAATTTCCGATCGCTTCCATCAGTATGCCCAATGATTGGGAACCGGAAGAGATTAACAATGGAGTCGCCGGAGAGAGTCCTGACAAAGCAGTCTTTTTGGCGGCGGTGGCTGTTGGCAGTGAGAAGGGGATGGAGGCCGAGCTGGACGACACATTCGCGTTCCTGAAGGAGCACAATGTTCAGCTCGATAAATCCACCAAGAAAGAGAACAAGTTTCAACTGAACGGCGCCGAGGTGGACGAACTGATCTATCACGGCAAAGACGAAGACGGTCCGACGTCAGTGAGTATCTCCTTTGTTCCGATTAAGGACAAAATCGTCGTCCTGACTTACTGGGTCACGACCGCGAAAGAAGAGAAGCATCAGGCCGAAGTAGGGAAGATCGTGCAGAGCCTCAAAGCAGAAAAGTAAGAAGGAAAAATTAAGATTTAAGAAGTCGACCAGGACCTATGAAACGAACATTTCCTCTATCACTGATCACTTTAGTTTGCGCGGCGAGCGCGTTTGCTGACGCGAAATTCGAGGCTGTCGTCGCCAAAGACGAGGACACAAAGCCGACGACCACATTCGCGGCTGACATTCCGCAGGTGATGGCATTTTTCCACAGCACGGGAACCTCTAAAGGCGACAAGATACGGGGCGTCTGGATCGCGGAAGATGTCGGCAACGCCGCGCCCGCTAACACGAAGATCGACGAGGCGACAATCACCATGGACAAAGACGATGCTTCAGGCGGATTCAAGCTGAGCGCGCCGACCAAAGGGTGGCCGGTCGGGAAGTACAAGGTGGAGATCTACGACGGCGACGGACTTGCCACGACTGTGAAGTTCACGATTAAAGCCGGCAAATCGGAGAAGAAAGACGCAGCCGACGACGAATCCTCGGAAGACTAGGGGAGCTAACACGCCCTCGCGTGTCGGCTGGGGCGCCGTCGCCACAACACTTTAAAGCGGAAAACCAATGCAGCGTTGATTCGTGTACATCGTAAGCCGCTTACGATGCGGCAGGGGCGCGTCCTGGTAATTTCAAGTAGTTTACTTCGCATGCATCATAAGCGGCTTACGATGCGTCAGGAGCGCTGACTGCGCGATCGACCTCATGATTACATGTATCGTAAGCGGCTCACGATGCGGCAGGGCGCGCGTACTGGTAAATTCAACCGGCTACTTCGCATGCATCATAAGCGGCTTATGATGCGCACTGCGACACGTGCAAGAGAAACAGGTGCACGCGCGCGAAACCGCTTAACGAGGAACCAACCGAAAACCGCGTAGCGACCGCTATTTTGTAGTAATTGCGTCGCTTCAATTCCGCGAAGAACTCGGCGTGACCCGTCGACGCTGAAAGCTATGACGTGGCAGGCAGGTAGTTGAGAGTTGAGGGTGGAGCGTTGAGAGTCGCGGGATGAATGGATTTTTCCGCACGCTTCTTCTGTTTCTGATTGTCGTGTCCTTTTCGAATCCCGGTCAGGCGGCGGACGGTCAGGAAGCAAAGAAAAAACCTGCAACCTCCGGCGAGTTGTTCGACGCGATTGCGCGCATGGACAGCGCGATGTTCGACGCGTTCAACGGGCACAATGTCGATCTTCTCATGTCGCTGTTTACCAATGATCTCGAGTTCTATCACGACACCGGCGGCCTGACGAACTACGAACAGACGAAAGAGAATTTTGGAAAGCTTCTCGCGAACACGCCCGATATCCGGAGAGATCTAGTGAAAGGCAGTCTCGAGGTTTATCCGATCAAAGATTTTGGCGCCCTCGAGATCGGCGAACATGTTTTCTGCCACAAAGAGAAAGGCAAAGATGACTGCGGGACATTCAAGTTCGCCATGGTCTGGCGGAAAGAGGGTGACTCTTGGAAAGTTTCCCGCGTCATCAGTTACGGGCACTGAGGGGCGGAGCCCGGACTTGCCGCTATTACCGGAGACTCGCTGCCTTTGGCCGTGGTCGCCCGTGGCGCCTGCTTCGAAAGTGGCGACGATAGTGTCCCGGTGGAATTTTCAGCGCCCGCTGGAAAACATTGCGCATCGAATTAACATTCCCAAAGCCGCATTCTTCAGCAATGGTTTCCATGCTGTTTTGACTTTCTTCCAATCGCCGGCGAGCGGCTTCGACCCGCAGGCGTTCCACAAACTTCGCGGGCGTGGTCTTCATCTCTTTGGCAAAGACTCGGGCAAAATTGCGAGGGCTCATCGCTACCCGTTCCGCCAGGACGGGGACGTTGAGCGGTTTGTCCAAGTTCTCGAGCACCCATGACTCCAGTTCACGCAACGGTTTTCGGTCGGTCAGTTGCATGGATAGAGCAGCGCTAAATTGCGACTGGCCTCCCGGCCGGCGCAAGTAAAGCACGAGATTGCGAGCCACCTGCAGCGCCAGCCTCGAGCCATGGTCTTCTTCCACGAGGGCCAAGGCCAGGTCCATTCCCGCTGTAACTCCGGCGGACGTATACACATTTCCATCACGGATAAATATTGGGTCGGGGTCGACGTCGGCCTGCGGGCACCTCTTGGCCAGAAGCGCGCACCAGTTCCAATGAGTTGCGGCTTTGCGGCCGTCGAGCAATCCGGCCCGAGCCAGGAGCATTGCCCCCGTGCAGACCGAGCCGATCCGTCGAACGCGTCCAGCCATCTTTCTAATCCACCGCACTACTTCAATCCCCATCTCATCGTTCTCAATTGCACTGCCACCGGCTATGAGCAGGGTGTCGATCTGTCCGCGGACCCGCCGAAACGTGTCATGCGCGGCGATTTGCAATCCACAGTTCGTAACAACGGACGCGCGGGAAGAAGTGGTTATTACTTCAACGGAATAGATTGGAAGCGACCCGGGGTTTTGTTTGCTGAACATCTCCGCGGCACGAGCAAAAACTTGAAGTGGTCCGACCAGATCCAGGATCTCGGTCCCGGGCCCAGCAACGAACAACACCCGTCGTGTGCGCGTTTGAACCTGCTCCTTATTATATAAGCGGTTCACTTTTTTCGATTTCACAAAAACTTTGCGGATGGGAAGTCCCTTTACCGCATTACAGCTTTTTACCTGCGTCCACGAACTTGTTGGGAGTTGCGTCGAATTGTTTCTTGTCGTCCTGGGAACAGAAGTAATAGGTCTTGCCTTTATAGACAGACTTCGGTGCGGTCGCCGGGTCAACGTCCATCTGGCACACCGGACAGAGTGGATGCTCAGCGGTTGAGATACGTTCCTCGGCGTAAACCTGATTGGAATCCGGGTTCATCCAGCCTTGTCCCTGATATTCCATTTCGTACGCCGTCTTTTGCGCGATCTCGCGGCCGTAGTAGCGCTCGACCACGCGGAGCGCGAGATCAATGCCGGAGGAAAGTCCGCCCGCACTAGCGAGATTTCCATCCTCGACAAACCTGGCTCCGCGCTTGAGGTGGATATCTGGGAACTGCGCGGCAAAGGGGCGAAAGGCTGCGTGGAATGTGGTCGCGGCTTTGCCCGACAAAAGGCCGGTCTTCGCCAGAACAAATGCGCCAGTGCAAACCGACATTGTCACGTCGGTGTTTTTCGTGGACTTGCGAATCCATTCCAGCATCGCCTCGCTCGGTTCGCTTTGGGCCGGGATAACGATCACCTTTGGGGGAGGGGCAGTTTCGAGGGTGTAGTCGGGTATGATCTTCATCCCGCCGCTTGCACGGATCGGGTTCGTCGTCTCAGCCACCGTGTAAAGTCGGAAAGGATTGTCCTGGTGGCCAGGGACGTTCACGTCATGGAAGACTTCCCATGGTCCGCAGAAGTCGATGATGACCGCGCCTTCAGAAACGAGAAAGGCGACGGGAATACTGCCTTGAACGGGAGGCTTGAGCGAATTTGCTTTGATTGCCGCTTTGCTCTCCTCGAGATGGTTCTTGGCTTCGGCCGGGCCTGGATTGGCGGAAAGTTCACCCATAGCTGAAAGGGCAATCGCAGCTATCAAACTGAATTCCGCGGCTGTTTTGAGTAATTCTCTTCCATTGATGGTGTGGGTTCGTTCATTCATGACACCTACCTTCTCGGGGAAGCGGCTGGCAGCGATGACAATTATCATCAAATTCCTGCCACACTCTATCGGGAAAACGAGACGTTTTCACGCGTGATCTGGTTCTCGCGTTGTCTGCGGAATGATTTGCTTCACGAGAAGCGCCCCAGCCGCAGAGGGCAGAGGAGGGGAGTCCGCGCAGGGAGACGCGCCCGCAATTCCGGGGTTGGGAATCGCGATTTGCGGAATGGATGCCCCCTTGCATGCCTGAGGGCGCCTCGCAAGCGGTCACCGCCTCATCGCGCCAACAATTTGCGGTATAAAATAATCTCCTCTTGACAGTCTAGGTGAGAAGTCGAAGAATACGAATCACTCACCAAGACAGTCTTGGTAAGAACAATATATGGCCAAAGAAAAACCCGATCTCGTTTACGGCACGCTCGACATGCTGATCCTCAAATCAGTTCAGCACGATCCCAGGCATGGGCTCGAAATCGCCGACCGCATCCAGCAGATGTCGTCGGACATTCTTCGGGTCGAGCAAGGTTCGCTCTACCCGGCGCTCTATCGTTTGGAGGCGCAGGGCTGGATCAAGGGCGAATGGGATGTGTCCGAAAACAACCGCAAAGCGCGCTATTACACGCTGACCGCGGCGGGCCGAAAACAACTCGCCGCCGAAAAGCAGCATTGGTCGCGCATCACCGCCGGAATTAACCTCGTCCTCTCAAAAACGTAACGTATGCCGCGCGTTCACGCCTGGTTCTCACGCCTTCTCGGGTTTTTTCGAAAGAAGAACCGCGAGAAGGAGATGGCCGAGGAGATCCGCCAACATGTCGATCTTTTGACCGAGCGTAATATCGCCGCGGGCATGTCATCGGAGAATGCGCGACATGCGGCACTGCGAGAATTTGGCGGAATCGAACAGATCAGGGAGAGCGCACGCGAACAACGCGTCTGGATGTGGGGAGACGAGTTGCTTCAGGATCTGCGTTTCGGCGTCCGGATGCTTTTTCGTGATCCGGGGTTTTCACTGCTCGCGATTCTCTGCCTGACACTCGGAATCGGCACGAACGCGGCCGTGTTCAGTTGGATCGAAGGAATCCTGTTTCATCCCTATCCTCTTGTCGCGCATGAGAACAGAATGTTTGCGCTCACCGGCACTATCCGCGGCAGGCCTGGATTCAACGAGCTCTCGTATCCCGACTTTCTCGATCTTCAAAAGAATTGCACGTTGTTCGAGTCTTTCATTATCGATCGGATCACGGGCACGACGCTCAGCATCGGCGACCGGGCCGAGCGCGCGAGCGCAGGCATCGTCTCGGCAAATTACTTTGATGCGCTCGGTGTTCGCCCAGTTCTCGGGCGCGGATTCAGGCCGGAGGAAGGCGAAGGCCGCAACGCGCATCCTGTCACCGTCATCAGCTACGAAACATGGAAGAACCGTTACAAAGGCGACCCGGACATCGTCGGTAAGACGCAATTCCTCGATGGCGTGCAGCACACCATCATCGGCGTCACGCCGGAAAAGTTTTACGGAACTTTCGTGGGATATTCATTTAATTTTTGGGTCCCGACATCGATGCAGGAAACTTTCGACGCCACGGGTTACAAACTGGAAGACCGGGGTGCGCGTTGGATCGAAGGCTACGCGTTCCTTAAGCCTGGCGTCACTCTCGCACAGGCGCAGGCGGAAATCGCGGCGGTGGCCAAACGGCTCGAGACCGATTATCCCGAAACCAACCGCGGCTACGGCGTTCAGCTTCTACCCCTGTGGAAGACTCCATTCAACAACGCAGGCACCATGCTTCCCACGCTTTCCATCGCGCTGGCGGTCGTTCTTTTCGTTTTACTTATTGCATGTGCAAACGTCAGCAATCTCTTGCTTGTTAGATCGTTACTGCGACGACATGAAATGGCGATGCGGATGGCCCTGGGGGCCAAGCGCGGGAGATTGTTGAAACAACTGTTCACCGAAGGCTTGATTCTCTCCGCGGTCGCCGCCGGGGGCGGAATCATCGTAGCCAACTGGTGTCGCAACGCGCTTGTGCTCGCATATCCATCACCGGGGCCGGGGATCATCATTAACCTTCCAGGCACAATCGATTGGCGCGTGCTTGCCC
>JBEEGY010000259.1:0-3867 GCA_041167145.1 Verrucomicrobiota bacterium | reverse complement strand
CGTACATGCCGCATTTCGTGAGCGTGACTTATGGTGCCGGCGGGTCAACGCGCGATTTGACTCACGATCTTGTCGAGCGGATTCAGAGCACAACAAAGCTGGACCCGATCCCTCATCTGACTTGCGTCTGCCACAACGAAGAGGAGATAGAAGGAATTCTGCTTCGATACGCCAAATCGGCCATCGGAAACATTCTCGCGCTGGGCGGCGATAGACCGGCTGGAAGCGCTTACGATAAATCGCGGGAGTCCTTCCAACATGCCATTGATTTGGTCAAATTGATTCGCCGATTCAACGAATCCGGCCGGCATCCGAACCACCGCGGTTTCGGAATTGGAGTGGCCGGTTTTCCCGAAGGACATCCCGCCACGCCGAATCGAGTAGTCGAAATGGATCACCTCAAAGCGAAAGTCGACGCCGGCGCCGACTACATCGTCACACAACTATTTTTCGATAATTGTGACTTCTTCGATTTCCGCGAACGTTGTGCGCTTGTCGACATCCACGTCCCCATTATTGCCGGCATCATGCCGGTTACGTCCATAAGCGGATTCAAACGGATCGCCGAGCTCGCCGGCGGCGCACGCTTCCCGGCCAAGCTTCTGCGTGCTCTACAGCGGTGCGAAAAGGATCCTGAAATGGTGAGGCGCGTGGGTGTTCACTTCGCCTTGGAGCAATGTCACGATCTTTTGGATAACAACGTTGCCGGCATTCACTTCTACACACTCAATCGTTCCGATGCCACTCGGGTAATTTTTGACAGCCTCGGCATTCCGCGTCGGCGAAACGCGCCGGCCCCGACCGTTTAGTCGGCCGACACTGCCAATATTCAGCGGCGTTTGGCCGCTACCGAGCGCAAAGCAGGCGGAGTCTTTGCATCACGACGAAGTGCCAGGCATCATTATGCCCAATGAATTGCGTGCGGTTGGCAGTCGGTGAACGTATGACCAAGCTGGCGAAATTTGCGCGAAGCATCTGAACCGCGCAAAGTTGCGAATGCTTAAGACGCGCGCGGCGGCTTATCTTCAACTGGCGGCTTTTGGAGGCACGCTTGGTTTATTGTTCGTACTGTCGCGTTTTTTTCCGATCGTCGATCTTATGGCGGCAGCCCAACAACGCATGATGCTGTGGGGCACGTGGGGCGGCGTCCTTTATCCTCTGTTGTTCGCCATTTGTAACGTCCTGCTCTTACCGGGCGGAATATTGTGCGTCGGCGCCGGTTTTTTCTTCGGACTGTGGTGGGGTTTTGCCATCGTCTTTGTCGGAAACGCGATTGGAGCAGCAATCTCCTTTGCGTTAAGCCGGTGGCTGGCTGGTTATTGGTTCAGGCGCAGATTTGCCCATAACCCAACTCTTCAAGCGTTGGAACCGGCGGTCGAACGGGAAGGTTGGAAGATCATTTTTCTCAGCCAGCTCCATCCACTTTTTCCGGCAAGTCTCTTCAATTATCTTTATGGCCTCACCAGAGTACCTTTTCACACCTACATGCTTTGGGTGTCGATTGGGCGCGCCCCCGGTCTTTTTCTGTACGTTTACCTCGGAACGTTGGGTCAATTCGGAATGAATCTGGTTCGCGGTAAGACTCATCCTCGTATAGTTGAATACTGGGTTTGGGGCGGAGCTTTCTTTGTCAGTGCGCTTCTATTGGGCGTGGTCAGCCGAATCGCATTGCAAGCGGTTCGAAGGGCGGAAAAGATGTCTGAGGAAGTCTCAAATGGCCATCCAGATCGCATAGAGTTGTCTTCCATAATCGACTAATAACAAGTGATTTATGACTAATAATTGTCAGCGAAAGACGATGCAGTGCATCGACCTTTCACCACGGCCGAACCAAGGGATTTTGGGCCCCTCCTGAAATGTTTGAATTACCCACCGAGTACGACGTCCTGGTGATCGGTAGCGGTCATGCCGGAATCGAGGCCGCCCTGGCAGCCGCACGGATTGGCTGCCGCACCGCGATGATTACTCAAAATCTCGACACCATCGGCCAGATGTCATGCAACCCAGCGGTCGGTGGTTTGGCAAAAGGGCACATGGTTCGAGAAATCGACGCTCTTGGAGGGGCGATGGGATTGAATACGGATGCGACAGGAATTCAATTTCGAATGCTAAATCGGGCCAAAGGGCCCTCTGTTCGAGGGCCGCGGGCGCAGTGCGACAAAAAAGCATATCAGTTCCGAATGAAGGCGATCCTCGAGCGCACACCATTGTTGGATCTACAACAGGCGACGGTCATCAAGATATTGGCGACCAATGGGACAGTTTCTGGAGTGGTGACTGACCTGGGAATAGGAATTCGGGCTCGGACAGTGGTAATTACATCGGGGACGTTCCTGCGCGGCCTTCTCCATGTTGGGGAGACAATCAAGCCCGGTGGGCGAATGGCGGATACCAGTTCGGGCCTCAGCGAAAACTTACGCGAACTGGGCCTAACGATGGGTCGATTTAAGACGGGTACGCCGTGCCGTATTAACGGGCGGTCGATAAATTTCTCACAGTGCGAAATCCAGCTCGGAGACGAGCCTCCCCCTCGATTTTCGTTTTGCCCCGAAACAAGCGTGGATAATGAACTGTTTACCCTAAATCACACCAAAGACGGAAAGTTCCATGTGGAACAAATGCCCTGCTGGATCACCCACACCAATTCCCGAACACATGAGATCATCCGTTCCAACCTGCATCGGTCTCCACTTTACGCTGGCCAAATCAAGGGGGCAGGCCCGCGGTATTGCCCGTCGATTGAAGACAAAGTCGTAAAGTTTGCCGACAAGGACGCGCATCAACTTTTCCTAGAGCCGGAAGGCCGGCACACGGAGGAGTATTATGTGAACGGAATCTCGACCAGTTTGCCTTATGATGTACAGCTCGCGTTTCTACGTTCAATTCCAAGCTTGGCGGCTGCGGAAATGATGCGGCCGGGATACGCGGTCGAGTACGATTATTTTCCGCCGACCCAACTGCTGCATACCCTGGAGTCGAAAATCGTGAGCGGTCTTTTCTTTGCCGGTCAAGTCAACGGCACTTCCGGATACGAAGAAGCAGCCGCGCAAGGGTTAGTGGCAGGAGCAAATGCCGCCTTAAAAGCTAAGGATCGCCCCCCGCTGATCATCAAAAGAGAGGAAGCATATATAGGAGTCTTGATCGACGATCTGGTGACAAAAGGAACGGAGGAACCCTACCGGATGTTCACGAGCCGTGCCGAAAATCGATTGCACCTGCGACAGGATAATGCGGACCAGCGGCTGACCAAGCGCGGATTTGAAGTCGGGCTAGTTGGAAACGAGCGCTGGCTTTGCTACCAGCAAAAGCGCGATATTTTGGATCGAATAAAAGCCGTCGCCATGGAAACCAAAGTTAATGGCACGCCGCTCGCGCAGCTTCTCAAGCGCCCTGATTTTCGGAACGAGAATTTGCCTTCGGATATTTGTGCGCTCGCGTCCGCCGAAATGTGGGAGCTGCTTGAAACAGAATTTAAGTATGAAGGATACGCCACTCGGCAGTCGGCGCAGAATCAAAAGGTCATGCGACATCACAATCAAACGATCCCGGACGGCTTTGATTTCGGGCGAATCTGCGGCCTTCGTTCCGAGACACGCCAAAAGCTGGCAACGGTGCGCCCGACTTCCGTAGGCCAGGCGGCCCGAATCAGTGGAATTACGCCAGCAGACTTGTCTATAATATCTATATGGCTGGCTAAGAACGGCTTACATAATTTGTTACCATCGACAATCGACACTCAGTCCTAGTCATTATCGCCACCCCGGAGGTTAAGTGGTTCCTTACGTGTCTGCCGCATTAATTAGCTATCTGATCGGTTCAATTCCGGCGGGTTATCTGGTTGGCCGGCTGGTTGGCGTAGATATTCGC
>JBEEGY010000258.1:0-3083 GCA_041167145.1 Verrucomicrobiota bacterium | reverse complement strand
GCTAACCGTGTATTGGAATGCGGTTGCGCCCTTGGGCACCGGCGGCGCGCCGATAATCCCGGCTGCGACCTGCACGTTCTGTTCCTGCAGCGCTTGCACGACATCCTGCGCCGTCAGATCGCGCGCCGCGGTCTTGTTAGGATCGAGCCATATCCGCATAGAATATTCGCGCGCTCCGAAGACATTGATGTCGCCTACGCCATCGAGGCGCGCGAGTTCGTCGCGAACCTGGAGCAATGCGTAATTGCTGGTGAAAAGCTGGTCGAGTGACCCGTCCGGCGAAACCAGGTGCACGACCATCGTGATGTCGGGCGACTGTTTTTTCGTCGTCACACCGATGCGCTGCACATCGGGCGGGAGAATGGGGATCGCGATGGCGACGCGGTTTTGGACCAACACCTGCGCGGTATCGAGATTGGTGCCGAGCTTAAACGTGATGCTCAGCGTCATGTTGCCGTCGCTGGTACTCTGCGAAGACATGTAGAGCATATTCTCAACGCCATTGACCTGCTGTTCAATTGGCGTCGCGACAGTTTCCGAGACGACCTTTGCATTTGCTCCGGGATAATTGGTCGTGACCTGAATCGTCGGTGGCGCGATCTCCGGATACTGCGCGATGGGAAGTGTCGAGAGCGCGATGACGCCGACGAGCGTGATGACGATACTTATCACTCCGGCAAAAATCGGCCGGTCGATGAAGAAATGAGAAAAGTTCATCCGAATGCGGAGTGCGAAATGTTCACGAAGTCGGAAGTCGGAAGTAGGAAGTCGGAACCAACCGGAGCCGCGCTTGGGAAATCGCCTCCGACTTGCGACCACCGATCTCCAATTTGTCGGCGCCGCGCTTCTTCACGGTATGGATAGAGGCGACGATGATTGCGACCAACTCATCGGCTTCCTGTTTGAGCGCCGAGAGTCGTTTTGTCGGGACGATTCCAGACTCTTCAAACAGCTCGAGGCAAAACAGCGTTTCATCGGCCTCTTCTTCGACATCGCCGAGTTTGGAGAGAAAATGCGCAATGGATTTTGCGCGACGAGCGGCGCGGTAATTCGCAGCCACTGACGTTCCAGACCGAGCGAGTTGTGCCGCCAGTGTGCGCCCCGATGTCGTTTTCGGCAAAGAGTCCACCAGCTTCAAAACCCGCAACGCAAATGCCTTGGTGCGCTTTTTTAGATCCAGCTCGTTCATCGTTGTTCCGGCTTCGCACTTCCGGCTTCCGGCTTCTCCTCGACGGCCTTAACAGGCATTCCCGGCTGCACGAGTTGCAGGCGCGTAGAAACAACTTTCTCGCCGTCCTTCAGCCCGCTTTTCACGATCCGTTTGCCTTCGAACATGCTGCCGGTCTCGAGGGTCCTGCGTTCGAGGGTGTTGTCGGGTTTCACCACGAACGCGTATTTCAGGCCTTGCTGTGAGCTGATTACTTTGTCGGCGATAAGAGCGGCGCGATAGGGCGTCGCACCGGCGACCCGCACGCGCACGAAGAAACCCGGGGTGATGAGATTAGGGTTCCAGTTTTTTAGCACTGCGCGAGCGCGGACCGTTCCCGTCCCGGGTTCGAGACGGTTGTCAACGAAGTCAATGTAACCTTCGTGTGGGAAATCGGTCTCGTTGCCGAGCTCGACGTAGGCCGGGATTTTTTCCGTGCGCGCGCTCACGCGTTTGCCCTCTTCGCTAAGCTTTACGTACTTTAGGATCGCATTTTCGTCAGCGTCGACCTTCGCATAAATCGGATCGACCGAGACCACTGTCGTCAGCACACTCTCCGGGCCTTCGCCAGGTTGGACCAGGTTGCCCAGCGTAATGCGCGCGTCGCTCACGCGACCGTCGATTGGTGATTTGATTTGCGTGAACTCCAGGTTCAACGCGGCGGAATTTTTCGCCGCTTCAGCGGAACGCGCGGCGGCCTCCGAACTCTGGTAAGTCGCAGCCTTCTGATCAAACTCACTGGCCGAGATCGTATTCTTCGCCCGCAGCTCCTTTGCCCGATCCAGTTCGATCTGCGAAAGTTTCATCTGCGCCTGCATCCGCTCGAACTCGGCGGCCGCTCGATCAAAATCTGCCTGGTAAGGACGCGGATCGATCACGTAAAGCAGATCGCCCTTCTTGATAATCGCGCCGGCCTCGAAATGGATCTCAGTAATATACCCGGATACACGCGGCCGGATTTCGACCGACTCGACAGCTTCCAAACGCCCGGTGAATTCGTCCCATTCGTTCACCTCTTTCTCGATCACGGTCACGACGTTAACCGGCAACGGACCTTGCTGCGGCGCGGATGCTTTCTTGCATCCAAACTCGGCTAAAAAAAGAAGCAGGAGGCCCAGGCAGGCAAAGAGTGGTCTCATGACAGCCACCGCATTGCCGTCCAGATCCCCTGGTCCCTCCCGAGTTTTTTGCAGTCCGCTGTGCGACCGAAATGAATTATCTTCTTCATTGCCTTTGTTTTCTGATGGAGGCGTTGGTTATGCCAAGTATCGTGTGCAGCGCAATTCCATTCCGCTTCGCGGCATTTGTCACGTCACGTTTTCGTGAACTTTGAATGGGTTGAAAGTTCGGTTCCACCCGTTGTCGAAGTTGAAGATAGACATGTTGAGGACAAGCAGCGGGTCGTGCATTCGCCGGCGGTGCGAGAACATTTCCCGCCCTTTGCCCGCAAAGCTGCGTTGCGGAGCTTTCATCCTTGTTTCTCGTTGTCTACGAAATTGACCAGTGTCTCTCTTGTCTCTTGAGTTCATCCGTTCTGTCTCTTCGTTAATCACTCGCGACCGCTCGCACCTCCAAAGCTTGGAGGGTTTCAGTCGTTAAAAACCCGGTTACTCGCAGGCCCTGATTGGTTTGATAGCGGGCGATGGCGCGACGCATTTCCGGTCCGATGGCGCCGTCGATTTCACCCCGGTAATAGCCTTGGCGGGCAAGTCGTTCCTGCGCTAAGGCAACGGTTGAGTCTGAGTCGTTGTATTGGTCGGCGGATCCGTTCTGATCGTAATATTCTTCGTCTTGGTAGGCGCCGGATCCATCATAGCCGGTATCGTAGCCGTAGGGTTCCGCGTAATAATCAGAGGCGTAGTAGTCGTACGGATAC
>JBEEGY010000257.1:0-3426 GCA_041167145.1 Verrucomicrobiota bacterium | reverse complement strand
AATCGCTCACCCGCCTTCGCCAAGGCTACGGCGCGGCAAGCACAGGCGGCGCGACGCAATTGTAGGGCGTCCGCCGCGGCGGACGCCGGATTGGATCAGGTTCGGCGGTCATAGACCGCCGCTACAGAAGAGGTGGATCGGCCGCTCCGCGGGCGATGCTAGATCCTACTCGGCTTCGCCGACATCTTTGACATCGCGACTGAGGGAGGAGCGATGACTGCTCGATCCACCAAGCTTTGTGCGAGCCGATTCTTAAGGCCGAATTTCCAACGGCGTCGGCGTGGGCGATGGAACTCGCAGAGACAATGGTGACGGCGAGTCCGATGGCGCCGGGCTGGCGGTGGGTGTTTCGGAAGGCGCCGGTGCAAGGGGCGGTTCGTCCGGCGGCGCTGGGGTTGGTGTCTCCGATGCTGATGGCGAGGGTGATTCGCTCGGAGTAGGTGACGGCGGTGTCACGAGCGAAAGCGATTCGCGTGTCGGGGTTAACAAACTGATTTGCGCAGCCGGCGGCGTCACTTCAATGGCGGGCGATTTTTGCCGCCGATAGTCAGCCACCATCATCGGTTTCTGCTTTTTTTCAGCCAGCGCGCGATAACTTTCGATGCCGATGCTGATGGCGCGCGCAAACTCCGATCGCCATTCATTCTTCGCGATCATCCGGCTCTCGCCGCGTTCGGTCATGAAACCGCCCTCGATCAAGACCGACGGTATCTGGGTAAGACGCAAAACGGCGAAGCGCGCGCGTTTGATTCCACGATCGGGTTCGGCGGTGTGACCGAGGATCGAATGATAGATACACGCGGCAACGCCCACGCTGTGCGTATCGACGCCGGTACCCGGCTGCACATTCATGAAACTAAGTGCGAGCGCATCGTCGGACGTGGAAGGCGCCCCGCGCGGGGTGAGACAATAAATTTCAAAACCGCTCGCCGACAGGTCGCGATCGGTAGCGTTGAAATGAATGCTGATGAAGATGGCGTCTTTCGCCAGGTTCGCGATCTTGGCGCGCACTTCCAGCGGCACAAAAGTATCGTCGTCGCGCGTCAAAATTACTGTCAGCCCTTTGGCTTGCAGCAATGGTCGCAGTTTTTTTGCGACGTCGAGCGCGTAATCTTTTTCGTAACCAAACTTGCTGACCGCGCCTTTATCGTAACCGCCGTGTCCGGGATCAAGCACCACCGTCGTTAATTTTCGCACACTCGTGATCATGTGCGGGCGCATTTGCGGCTCGATCGTTTTGGCCAGGTCCATGCGCGAGACCAGATATTTTCCGTCCTTCTCAAGCACGGGAAAACAAAGCCAGTTGCGCGCGCCGTTGATAAATATTTCGCGACTGTCGAGCGTGAACTCGAGCGAACCCTTCTCGTTCGCGAGCTTGATCTTCTTGTTCACCGCCGCCACGCCGGGCGGAAGTCCATAAAACTTCGCGATGTTCTCGACACTCAGATAATCATGCGGGCCGACTTTGACGACATTCCACGGGACCGGCGTGGGAGCCGCGTACGCGGCAACCAAGGAGAAGGCAATCGACAGCCCACCGATTGTGAAAATGTGAAGAAACCTCACAGCCGCCCTCATGGAAATGCCACCCACAGACAGAAGCCTATCGTAGCTTCGGCGCAAGCGGTCCCGCTTTCGGTAGGCGAGCGGAGCCTGCCCTGAGCGAAGTCGAATGGGTCGAGCCGACGAATTCCGGAAGAGCACAATTTCTACGGCTCCGCAGAGCGTTGCCCTACCGATAATGGCTCGAGAGTGGACAACGGCTGTCTTTGAGGTTTCTTCTTCGATGCTCAAATCAATCCCGGTTGTCCTCGTAAGCTTCTTCTGCGCGTTAACTTTGCGTGCACAATCCGAACCGCAAAAATCTCCGTTAATCGGGAACACGCCGCCACCGCCCGACCTTCATAAAGACAGCCAACCGAAGAGCGAGGCGATCCCTCCGCCACCGCCGGCCGACATCAGCCCGGCGGCCAAGGGCGAAGCAGCCAAACCGAAGGTCGAGAAGAACCCGCCGCCGCTCGATCCGAGCAACATGGATACGTCGGTCAAGCCATCGGAGGATTTCTTTCTTTACGCCAACGGCAGCTGGACCAAGCGCACCGAGATTCCGCCGGAATATTCGCGCTGGGGGAGCTTCAACGAACTGATCGAGAAGAATAACGACGCGTTGCACGAGATTGCCGAGAAAGCGTCGAAGACAAAGGCCGACCCAAAAACGGCCCCGGAAATGCAGAAGGTCGGCGATTATTACGGCAGCGGCATGGACGAGAAAACGATCGAAGCCATGCGCACCAAGCCGTTGGAGGACGAGCTCAAGCGTATTGATGCGATGAAAGATCGCGGCGACGTGCTGAAAGAAATCGCGCATCTCCACACGCTCGGAGTCGGCGCGTTTTTTAACTTCGGCTCCGGCCAGGACGACAAGAACAGCACGATGGTGATTTCGAACGCGGTGCAGGGCGGCCTCGGCATGCCGGACCGCGATTACTATACAAAGACGGACGAGGCTTCGAGAAAGTTGCGCGACCAATATGAAGCGCATGTCGCGAAAATGCTGACGTTGCTCGGCGAGCCGGCGGCCAAGGCGGCCGACGAGGCAAAGAAGATTCTCACCTTGGAAACTGCGCTGGCCACAGCCTCGCGTACGCGCGTGGAGCTGCGCGACCCGCAGAAGAATTACAACAAAATGTCGCCGAACGATCTGCAGGCGCTCACGCCTGATTGGGACTGGCGCGATTACTTCAAGGAAATCAAACTGACCGAGCCCGGCGACATCAATGTGCATCAGCCGGATTTCTTCAAGGCGGCCAACGCGACTTTCGCGGGGACGTCCCCCGATGATTGGAAAACGTATCTGCGCTGGCATCTCATCAACGCCACCGCCGCCGAGCTCTCGAAAGATTTCGTGAACGAGAACTTCAGTTTCAACGAAACAACCATGCGCGGCACGAAACAGATCAAGCCACGCTGGAAACGCGTTGTTCTTTCCACCGACCAGGCCGTGGGCGAAGCGCTCGGCAAACTTTATGTGGGGGAAAATTTCCCGCCCGAAGCCAAATTACGCGCGCTCGAGTTGATCAACAACTTGAAGGAAGCGCTGAGCGATCGCATCAAGACGCTGGAATGGATGGACGAGACGACCAAGCAGGAAGCGCTCAAAAAACTCGCCGCCTTCCAAGTCAAGATCGGTTATCCGGACAAATGGCGCGATTACTCGTTGCTCAAGATCGATCGCGGTCCGTTTGTTCTGAACGCGTTGCGCGCGGAGAATTTCGAGGTCAATCGCGACCTCAAAAAGATCGGCAAACCGGTTGATCGCACGGAATGGGGTATGACGCCGCCGACCGTGAACGCGTATTATAACCCGTTGATGAACGAAATTGTTTTCCCAGCCGGGATTTTGCAACCGCCATTCTTTAATTCGAA
>JBEEGY010000256.1:0-4052 GCA_041167145.1 Verrucomicrobiota bacterium | reverse complement strand
CGAGCGCACGAAAATTGTCTCGAGGCGGCGGAGCCGTTCGGGGCGGGGAACTTCGGCGGTCATAGACCGCCGCTACAGTTTCGCCTTCGACCTGTCCAGCATCTTCTCGTCAATGTATTCCGGCTGTAGCGGCGGTCTATGACCGCCGGATCTACCACTTCGCCGTCGAAGAAACCCAGTACTTTCCAAACACATCAAGCGTCTGTCATCCCGAGCGCAAGCGAGGGACCTCACATTGGGTGATGGATCACACAATGAGGGTCTGATCACGCAACGCGAGCGTGTGAGGTCCTTCGCCGTCTGCGCGGCTCAGGATGACACGCGGTGATGGACCGCCGCTACAGGTTCATCGCCCCGCAACCGCGCCAGCAGCTTCTCGTGAATGTTGTCGAACCCGCCGTTGCTAAAAACGACCACGATGTCTTTCGCTTTTAACTTCGGCTCGATAAGATCGACAATCGCGTCTGCGTTCTCTTCATAAAAGGCCGGCGTTCCGGCAGCGGCCAGCGCGGCGATGACCGCTTCCGGATTCAAGCGCTCGTCTTTCGGAATCTGTTCGAGCCTCGCCACCTGCGAAATGAAAACGCCGTCGGCGAGTTTTAATGCCTCGGGCAACTGCTTTTGAAAGACAGCGCGGCGGGTCGTGTTCGAGCGCGGCTCAAAAATTGCCCAAAGCCGATGGCCGCGATAACGATGACGCAATGCATTCAGCGTTTGCGCGATCGCGGTCGGATGGTGACCGAAGTCATCGATCACTTTCACGCCGCGCGCTTCGCCCCGAATTTCCTGGCGGCGCGCAATTCCCAAGAAACTCGAGAGCGCCTTGTCGATCTTGGCTTTGGGCACGCGGTAAAGGCGCGCCGCACTCACTGCCATGGCGGCGTTGCGCACGTTGAACTCGCCAATCAACGGGATTTCAAAAGTTTCATCGCCCAGTTTGAAGCGCGAGCCTTTCGCGGAATGAGCGACACCGCGGATTCGTTGCGCACAATTTTTCGAGAAGCCCACTTCGACCATTTGCGCGAGGCAATTTTTCGCCACTTCCACGCAGTTCGGATCGTCGCCGTTCACCAAGACCATCCCGTTTTGCGGCACGATGTTGAGCAGGCGCCGAAAACTCAGTTTGATCTCGTCCAGACTATTGAAAATGTCGGCATGATCGAACTCGATGTTGTTCACGATCACCAGCTCAGGCAGGTAATGAATGAACTTTGAGCGCTTGTCGAAGAATGCCGTGTCGTACTCGTCCCCTTCGATGACGAAGAATTTCGAATCGTTCAGGCGCGCGCCCTGGCCGAAATTTTTCGGAATGCCGCCAATGAGATAAGCGGGTTTGTGGCCGGCCTTTTCCATGATCCAGGTGAGCAACGAGGTCGTGGTTGTTTTCCCATGTGTGCCCGTGACAACCAGATTGTGCTTTTCTCGGAGGAAATAATTTTTCAGGACTTCCGGCAGCGAAAGATAAAAGAGTCTTCGGTTGAGAACGGCTTCCACTTCGGGATTGCCGCGCTTCATCGCATTCCCAATCACCACGACATCCGTGTCCGCCGGGATATTTTCCGCGCGATAACCCTGACGAAGCTTGATGCCTTTCTCTTCCAGAAAGGTCGACATCGGCGGATAAACGTTTTCGTCCGAACCGGTCACAGTGAACCCGCGCTCGCGCAGCGCCGCGGCGACCGAGCCCATCGCCGTGCCGCAAATCCCGAGGAAATGGAATTTTTTCGGCGCTCTCTTCACGCGGCTTCTTTAATCCGCGTCGCCGACTTTCGCTACTGAAAGGAATGAGACATTTCGCACTAAGGTCACAACGAAACTCAACGGGCACAGAGCATTAAATTCGTTGTGTCCTCTGTCATCCCGAGCGGCGGGATCGCGACCTGGGAGGAGCGCCGACCTCGCATAGGGTGCCGCGTCACACCTGCTGCAACTCGCTAGCGCAAGGAGCGCGTGTGAGATCCTTCGCTCCCGCTCAGGATGACAACGCGGAGCTCGCTCGTCAGGCGGTTTCTCAGTCCGCGTTAGCAACTTCGGCTACTGAAACGAGATAATCTGGAAGCCATGAAACCAGGAAATGCTTTTCATTGATTCCCGGTTTCCCGATTCCCTTTCATTTCTTTTTAAACACCTCGACGGCGTTCCACGCTTCGTTGGGACGATTATCGTTCGTACTCGAGCGCGTACTGCTTTGTCATTCCGAGCGAAGTCGAGGAATCTCTCACTATTAATCTGGCCACGCTTGTTCAAACCAACATAAGAGATGTCTCCCTGCCTTCGCATGAAGCTACGGCGCGGCAAGCGACTTCGCTCGACATGACAAATGTCCGATCGTGTCCGCGTCAGCGATCCGTGCCATCCGCGTAACCTGTCACGCCGTAGCCTTGGCGTAGGCGGATCCGCGGTTCCTATTTCTTCTTAAACACTTCGACGGCGTTCCAGGCTTCGTCCGGCGGTTGCTTTTCGTACTCGAGCGCGCGCTCCAGATACATCTTGGCCAGAAAATCGTCCGGATAAAATTCGAGGAAGCGCGAGAACAAAATTTTCGCGTCTTTAAATTCCCGTTCCCGGAATTTCAGAATCCCTTCCTCGTACGACTCGAGCCACTTGAGCAACTCAGGATCGACATCGTCATTGCGCGACCCAACGAGCGTAAAGATATCGACCGGCTCGCTTTTTCCTTTGACCTGCGCGCGGGCCACGCTCTTGAGATGAAATTCGTCCTTCACAAATTCGGCCGCGGTCGAGCCGATCAAAATGTCCACGCCGTAAATACGGGTGAGGCCTTCCAGTCGTGAGGCGAGGTTGACGGCGTCACCGATCACCGTCGGGTCCATGCGTTCGTGCGAACCGATGTTGCCGACGATGACTTCGCCCTGGTTGACCCCGATGCCCATGCCCAGTCCCATCCGGCCTTCGGCACGCCAGCCATCATTTAGCTTTTGCAGTTCGCGCCGCATTGCCAGCGCCGTGCGAACCGCGCATTTTGCATCCTCCTGCACGCCGAAGCTCTTCACATTGCCCCATACACACATGATGGCGTCGCCAATGAACTTATCGAGCGTGCCGCCATTTTGAAAAACAACCGAGGTCATCTCGGTGAGATATTCATTCAGTTGTTTAACCAGCGCTTCCGGATCTGCCTTCTCCGATAAAGTGGTGAAACCGACCAGATCGGAAAACAACATGGTGGCGGGAACGCGCACACCGAGCAGCGAGTGATAATAGCTGTCGGGATTCTCCAGAATTTCTTTCACCAGATTCTTGGAAACGTAACGTTCAAGCGTGCGACGCGTGCGCAGCTTCTCGATTCGTTCGAGCGCATACTCGAAACCGAGTGAAAAACCCCCGCTAATCAAAAAGTTGGACAAGACAGGCACGGTCAGGACGAGCAAACCCTGTCGATCGTAAAAGAGCCGGACCGCAGTCAGGTAAAGAGCGGTCACAAGGACCATGAGCAGGATCGACAACAACGGCCGGCGAACGTACGCGACCAGCGCCCAGGCCAGCACTCCGAAGACGCAGACCAAAATCACGCCGGTCCCGACGCCGATGTTGCGCAAGAACTCGTGATCCATTGCCGCAGCTAAAGCGTGCAAGTGCAGCAGAGGGCCGGGTGTTTCCGGGCTTAACGGCGTGTCGGTAACGTCGTGCATTATTTGCGCGGACGCGCCAACTACGATGATCTTGTTCCTGAAAAAGGCTCCGTCGTTGAAATTTGAGTGCCATAATTTTTTGTCGAAAACGTGATAGAGTGGCCGCGGATCATAAGCATCGAGAGCGCTGAACCGGATCAAGTGCGCCTGCAAATCACGCGGCACCTCTTGACTGCGCCCCAGTTTTTCAAAAGCGCGCGCGGAAAGGGACTCGTAGGGAATTTCACCGGGCTGCGGGCGCATTTGGCTCAGCTGCATATCCGTAATCGTGTACCGCACCGCTCGAACTTTCTGATCGTTCCGATCGGGAAAGAAAGTCACGTATCCAACGCGATCGTCCTGCATCTGTGGCGCCGGTATAAAAAGCGGGTGCGGCACTACCGTTTGAACAGATCCGCC
>JBEEGY010000255.1:0-4078 GCA_041167145.1 Verrucomicrobiota bacterium | reverse complement strand
ACCCAATTTGATATTGCGCGGCGGCGGCGATGGGATCGTTGGGAAACTTATCGACCACGGCCTGATATGCTTCAATGGCGGACTCCTCCGCACCCTGCTTCTCGCGCGCCAGCCCGATGTCAAATTGTGCACGCGCCGTATACTTTCCGTAGGGCGCGGTCCGGACAATGGCCGCGAAAATTTCAACCGCCTTGTCCATGGACGCAGCCATCGGAATTCCCAGGATCTTCAATTTTTTTCCGCCCAAGTAAATCTCGCCAATGCGGAATTGCGCTTCAATCGCTTCGTCGAAGTGCGGGCTGGCCGGATAGAGCGCCACGACCAGGCGGTAGGCTTCGGCCGCTTTAATGTAGTCATTGGTCTCCTCCAATAAGACTGCCGCGCGAAACGCGGCTGGAGGCGCGAGCGCATCCCTCGGATATTTCTTGACCAAGGTGCGGTACGCCTTGATCGCGCGGTTGCGATCTTTTTGTTCTGCTTTTGCGCCGATGTCGAAAAGCTCCCCGGCATTTCCGTTAATCTCCGCTTCTCCGGGCGCGACATATTTAGCCTTTTCCTTCGGCCGGAAAATTACCGACGCCTTGGTTGCATCGCAAAAAGCGCCGAAAATTATCGTTAGGAGAATGAAAAAATGGACTGGGTACTTCATCGGATTTCGCAGGGTAATTGACTTCTCGCCCCCGTCAAGTTGACCGGCGCAAGACAGTCTCGCTGCACAAGTTGCAAGCGCAAGATCGACATCGTCTTAGATCGACATCTTTCATCGCCGTTCAATTTCGATTAGCTTCAGACTTCCTTTGAATCTCACCGATCAGCAAAAAATCCGCATCGGCGCGTGCGCCTGGACCTTTGACGACTGGCGCGGGACATTCTATCCGCCGGATCTTCCGCATTCGCACTGGCTCCAGTTTTACTCTCGCTATTTCCCGGCCGTCGAAATCGACAGCACCTTCTACAGCGCGCCTTCCGAAAACGCGGTGCGGCGCTGGCTCGACCTTACGCCGGCCGCATTTCGGTTCTCATGCAAACTTCCGCGCCAGCTTACGCATGTCTGTCGTTTGCGCGATTGCAGGGCGGAACTAAATGAATTCCTGAACGCGATCGAGCCGCTCGTGCACAAGTTGCAAGTCGTCCTTATTCAGTTGCCGCCCTCTTTCACTCCGAAAGAGGGACGCCAGCCCTTGCGCAAATTTCTCGAGCAACTGCCAAGGGATTTCCGGTTCGCCATCGAATTTCGTCATCCTGGCTGGCATCGCCCCCAGATCATCAGCCTGCTCGAAAAGCATCGCGTCTGCTGGGTTTGGTCCGACACCAGTCCACTCAACGAACGCAATCTCGCGCCTTTCGAATTCCTGCCGCGCACGGCCGATTTTCTCTACCTGCGGCTGCTTGGTGACTACGCGACCAAATACGACAACGATGGCAAGCACATGCATCGCTACGAAAAACTTCTATGGAAACGCGAGGCCGCGATGGAAAGCTGGGCCCTCAAGATCGAACGGCATCTTAAGGAAGTGCGCAGCGTCTGGGCGTTCGTCAGCAATCACTTCGAGGGGTTCGCGCCGGAAACCGCACAACGTCTGGCGCAGCGTCTCGGCTTCGAGCTCCAGCTGCCTTCCGAAACGGAAAAGGTTTTGTCGGAACAGGACCGGGCGCAGCTTAATCTGTTTAAGGAGCCAGCCGCCTAGGCCAAGAAGCGACGCTCTCCAGAGCGCCGTTATTTTTAGTCGGCGGTTGAAAGCCGCCACTCCTTGATTTGCAAAAGCCGTTGAATTAGTCGGCTCGACTGAGTCTCGCCCTACCGAATCTCGCTCGCACCGAAATACGGCAAAAGAATCTCCGGCAAATGGATCGAACCGTCTTTCTGTTGACCGCTCTCGATAAGCGCGGCGAACAATCGCGGTAAGGCCAGGCCCGAACCATTGAGCGTATGGCAAAACTGGTTCTTTCCTTCGGCATTCTTGAATCGAAGATTCATCCGGCGCGCCTGAAAATCTTCGAAGTTCGAACAGCTCGAAACCTCCAGATAAGCGTTTTGACCAGGCGACCAAACCTCGAGATCGTAAGTTTTCGCCGAGCCGAAACCCAAATCGCCCGTGCACAGCTCAACCACGCGATAGTGCAAACCGAGCAATTGCAAAATCCGCTCTGCGTCCGCCGTTAGTTTTTCGTGCTCGTCGTACGATTTTTCCGGCATGGTAATCTTCACCAGCTCCACTTTGTCGAATTGATGCACGCGGATGATGCCGCGCGTTTCGCGTCCAGCCGAGCCGGCTTCACGTCGAAAGCAGGGTGTATAAGCCGTAAATTTCTTCGGAAGATCGACAATCGCCAGAATTTCTTCGCGATGCAGATTAGTCACCGGCACTTCCGCGGTCGGCGCGAGGAATAATTCCTCGCCTTCGATTTTGTACATGTCTTCTTCGAATTTAGGCAACTGAGTTGTGCCAATCATGCAATCGCGTCGCACCAAAAAAGGCGGACTGATTTCCAAGTAGCCGTGCTCCCGTGTGTGCAAATCAAGCATGAATTGAATCAGAGCGCGTTCCAGCCTGGCGCCCGCGCCGGTGAAGCAGATAAATCCGCTCCCGCTCAATTTCGCGGCGCGCTCCAGATCGAGCAGCTTTAGTCTCGTTCCGAGCGCGACGTGATCGAGAACTGTGCCGCTAAGTTTTGGTTTCTCGCCCCAACTCCGCACCACGCGATTGGCGGTCGCGTCTTTTCCGATCGGCACGCTCTCGTGCGGCAGATTCGGAATTTGCAGCAGTAAATTTTTTTGCTCCCCTTCGAACTCGTTCGTGCGGGCCGTAAGATTGACAATCTCTTCTCCGATCTGGCGGACGCGTCCTTCGAGCTCTGCCGCCGTTTCGCCACGGGAACGTTTCGCACCGATCTCCTTGCTCAACTTATTGCGCTCTGCGCTCAATTGCTGAAGCGCCGTTTCGTCCTTGCGTCGTTCCGCGTCGATTGCCAGCAACTCACCGATCTTCGCTTCGTCGTCGCCGCCGCGTGTGGCCAGGCGTTCCTTAACGAAGTCGGGCTTTTCTCGAATGAGACGAATGTCGAGCATGCCTGCACTTACCAACCATGCGATGTAACTTCAAACGTAAATGAATGTACTACCATTCACCATCCGGTGTCATCCCGAGCCGCGAAGACGGCGAGGGACCTCCCATAAGCTCATTGATCACCCCATAATCTGAGAAATTTCAGGCTCCAATTGTGAGATCCCTCGGGCCGCTCGGGATGACGTGCTTGGAAGCACAAAACCCGCGTGACAATCGTTCGCTCACGCCGATAATTTCTCCGTGGGAAAACTCGATCTCCTCAGTGTAGCGCTTGGTTTGGCTGCACTTGCCGGAATCAATCTCTACCTCACCGTTTTCGCTACCGGCCTGGCCATTCATTTCCACTGGATTACGCTCGATCCGGCGTATCAATCGCTCGCTGTGCTCGGCCATCCAGCGGTTATGACGATTGCGGGCGTTCTCTACATCCTGGAATTTTTCGCAGACAAAATTCCGTGGATCGATTCGGCCTGGGACGCAGTGCACACCGTTATCCGTCCGATCGGAGGTGCATTGCTCGCCATTCAGGTGCTGGGACATCCCAGCCCCGCCTTCACCGTGATCGTCGCACTGCTCGCCGGCGGCACAAGTTTGGTCACCCATACGGCGAAATCGGCCACGCGACTTGCCAGCAACACTTCGCCTGAGCCGTTTTCGAATATCGCGCTCAGTTTTGGCGAGGACGTCGCCGTGGTCGCCGGATTGGCGCTGATTTATCACAATCCGGTGATCGCATTGTCGATCTTCGTGTTGGCGATCGCGGCCTTTCTCTATTTCGTGCCGAAAGTTTTGCGGGCGATGAAAGCGAAGATCTGGCTCGCCTTTAAAAAATTGAATGGACCGGCCGATTCCAGCACGCCGACGCAACTGCCGATCAACCTTTCGTCGCGCCTGTCCGCGGTCTTCACCGGCCAAAATGTCCTCGCCGAGACCATCGCCTGGGCCGCGCCATGTGTGAGTGGACGTGGCCGGCGAATTCCGCCTAATCTTTTTGGCGCGCTCGTCGCGAC